>JAHDOX010000021.1 GCA_018434645.1 Synergistales bacterium
AAGGAAACCTCGGTCAAATAAGAAAGGTAGCCCCCCACGACAAGGGCGTTTATGACGACGGGAGGCGCTGCTGCAAGGACCTTGTTCGGCATCATTCTGGTCATGACGGCCGCGACAAGGGTGGCGGAACTGCCGAAAATGACGTCGATCAGGCCGAAACCGCCGAAGAGGTTAGCGATGAGACAGCCGAGGAACAACCCGGGAACGGCTTCAACCCAAAGCCACGGAAGAAGCGTCAGGGCCTCGGCGATGCGGACCTGTACGGGGCCGTAGGACAAGGGAGCGAAAAAAATCACAAGGAGGGTGTAAGCCGCGGCTATGAGCGCCGCGCGTACCATGGGCCCCGGCGAAAAAAGTCTTTGAAAGAAGGGATTCAAGGTTCTTTTCCTCCTCGTGGCAAGGAGCGACCGCCCTGGTTTCTGAAAACTTTATCTTTTGTTTTATTTTATCAAAAAAGCGCCCCTGGTGAAGAAATAAAAATCAAATTGCGTATCATCTCGAGGTTTTACCTGAAACACGGTTTGCCATAATGCCGGTACACATGGATAATATAAAGACGCAGGAAACGACCGGCCAGTAATGACAAATACAGGCGGGAGGTGAAAAGCAGAAATAATCCGCGCTACAAAAGAAGAAACAGAGAGTAAAAAAAGGCGTTGAATGCACCAGGGGTGAAGGGAAACTAAAAGAGATGGAGGGAAATGACATGAATTTCGGCAAGATTCTTCGTGTCGATCTGTCTTCGGGAAAAATCAAAACCGAAGAGGTCGACAAAAGTTTTTTGCGCAGTTACATAGGAGGCAGGGGCTATGCCTCACGGCTCCTCTACGAGGAACTTCCGGCCAAAACGGATCCTCTCGCACCGGAGAACATCCTGATTTTCTCGGCAGGTCCACTTAGCGGGACAAGCGCTCCCACCGGGGGGCGCTACATGGTGGTCACCAAGGGGCCCCTTACCGGCTACATCGCCTCAAGCAACAGCGGTGGTGTCTGGGGCGCGGAACTGGCTCGGACAGGCTATTTCCTGGTCGTTTTAACCGGAAAGGCGGCCAGGCCGAGCTACCTTTGGATCAAGGACGAGAAAGTGGAACTGCGAGACGCCTCCGAATTTTGGGGGCTGGACACCCACGCAGCCACGGACGCCCTTGTCGATGCCGTCGGCGACCCGGCCGCAAAGGTAGCCTGCATAGGCCCGGCGGGGGAGAAACTGGCGAAGGTAGCCTGCATCATCAACGACAAGCACCGTGCTCCGGGCAGAAGCGGCGTAGGGGCCGTCATGGGTTCGAAAAACCTGAAGGCCGTTGTCGTGAAAGGAAGCGGCAAGGTACCCGTCGCCGACGAGGAAGCCTTCAAGTCCGCAAGGGATGAGGCACTCAAAAAAATCAGGGAAAATCCCGTAGCCGGCGAAGGTCTTCCGGCTTACGGTACGGCGGTGCTGGTCAACATAATCAACGGCGTCGGTAGCTATCCCTACAGGAACTGGCAGTTTGCCCAGATGGAAAACGCCGACGCCCAGTCCGGCGAAACCCTGGCAAAGACCTATCTCACCTCAAAACGAGGATGTTTCTCCTGCCCGATCCAGTGCGGCCGTGTAACCAGCGTCGGTGAAAAATCGGGTGAAGGACCCGAATACGAAAGCATCTGGGCCCTGGGGGCTTCGACGGGTGTAGAAGACCTCAAGCATATAACGGAAGCCAACTACCTCTGCAACGAGCTCGGCATCGACACCATCACCGCCGGGTCGACCGTGGCGGCGGCAATGGAACTCTACGAAAAGGGGTTCATCGGCAAAGATGAACTTGAAGGAGGACCGGAACTCAGGTTCGGTTCGGGGGAAGCTCTCCTGTACTGGATCGAAAAAATGGGCAAGGCCGAAGGTTTCGGAAAGAAGCTGGCCGAGGGGAGCTACCGCCTCGCCGAGTCCTACGGTCATCCGGAGTTTTCCATGAGCGTCAAAAAACAGGAGATGCCCGCCTACGACGCACGGGGCATACAGGGCATCGGGCTCAATTACGCCACGAGCAACCGGGGTGGCTGCCATGTGCGCGGTTATACCATATCCCCTGAAATCGTCGGACTGCCGGAAAAGATCGACCCTTGGGCGACGGAGGGGAAGGCGCAATGGACAAAGACATTCCAGGACCTCACCGCGGCCATAGACTCCTCGGGCATGTGCCTGTTCACTTCTTTCGCTCTTGGCCCTGAGGATTACGCAAACCTTCTGTCGGCACGAACAGGCTTCGATTACACCGTCGATGAGGTGCTGGCCTGCGGGGAGCGTATCTGGAACCTGGAGCGACTTTTCAACCTGCGCGAAGGGCTCGACCCCGAGTCCGAGGATACCCTTCCCAAACGGCTTCTCGAAGAGCCCATCCCGGAGGGCCCCGCAAAGGGGAAGGTAAGCAGGCTCAAGGAAATGCTGCCCGAGTACTACAATCTCCGCGGATGGGACGCAAAGGGGATTCCAACAGGGAAGAAACTCGAGGATCTGGGCCTGAAGGGGCTGAAATAAAGCCGATGACCACCGTTCGTTACTTCGGACATTTCCGCGATCTTACGAAACTCAGGGAAGAGGAGGTCCCGGGCGGGAAAACCGTCCGGGGCCTCCTCGAGGTCCTGGAAGAAAGATACGGCGATGCTTTCAGCCCAGCGGAAAAACCTGTCCCCGTTTCGGGCCGCCTGATCCTTCTTGTCAACGGGCGACACATACAGCACCTGGACGGGTTAGACACAAGCCTTGAAAACGACGACATCCTATCCGTGTTTCCCCTTATAGGAGGGGGCTAGAAGACATCTCCTTCCGCGAAGGCGGAGATAGCCGTGCGCAGAAGTCCAGGGAGGACATCAAGGGTATAGGGAAGGTTGAGCCTCTCCGTGGGCTTGTGAGGATCCTTTCCGGAAACGCCGATGTTTATCACGGGAATATCCAGTTTCATGAGGTCCTTCACCGAAACACGGTACAGGCTTCCCCAGCCGGGCATGTTGGACGCCACACAAAAGGGGTCGAAGGCACTGCCACGGTACCCCATGTAGCTCAGGTCGCAGATGCCGCCAAAAAAACCCCTGATCTTTATATCGATTTGGTGACGGTTTTTCGCCTCGGCGGCCACCTTTCGGGCCACTGCTTGTGCGAGCCTGTCTGAAGGGCTTTCCCCCCTGTTTTCCCTGTGTGGGTACCAGGGAGGGAGAAATCCCACAATAATCATGGGTTCCGATGATGGTCTCAGGTCGCAGAGTTCGCCCAAAAGAGCCAGCGATTTATCCCTGTCATCCAGGCCTTTGTCCAGCTCCGCCGCTTTCCGTCGAACCAGGGATTTGACGTCACCCGCAGTTTTGGCCAGTTCCGTCAAAAACTCCTCGAAAGACAGAACCCTGGGCTCGAATGCAGGCCTCTTTTCCGCAAGCCATTCACCGGCAGAGTGTTCCACCTGCTTTAGGGCGTTTCGGAAGGCCTGTTCGGCCAGCTCCTTGAGGTCTTTCATGATCTCCGCCGGAGCCCGCCGCAGGGTCATGAGGTTGTAGAAGGCGACCGCCCTGTCGGGAAGCGTGACGGAATAACACTTTCTTATGTCCCTTAAGGAAAGGCACGCGGGCGGAGGAGTCTTATCGTGGCCGGCCGACTCGACGAAGCGCGCGCTTCCTTCCATGAGGCTGTTGACGCAGGACGCCAGAAGCGTTGCGTTCAGGCCCTGGAAATACTGTCCAACGTGGGCGCCGCTGCCGAGGCAGTAGAAAAAAGGCATCAGTTTGCCCATTGTACCTGTGAATATCGCCTCTTCCACTTCCCCTGACGTTCCGGCGCTGGAAGGTTCGGTAAGTATGGCTCCCCTGTATTCGAGGCCTTCCTTTTCACTAAGTTCCCCGAGAAATCGTGCCGCAGCGCGCATCCCTTCGGAACTGTCCTCCTCGTCCGGAACTGCAAGGAAGAGTATGTTGGCTCCAAGGTTCAGCGGATTTGCCGAGGCCTCCGCGAGAAGGGCCATCTCAACAGCAAGCCCTGCTTTCATGTCCATGATGCCCCTGCCGAAAAGATATTCTCCCGAGGCGAGGTCGCGGAGGACCTCCTCCTTAAGATTTGTTCCGGTGATGGCCCTGGTGTACTCCATCGGCGAAAAGGCCAGATGTCGCAAGGGACCAAAGTCATCAACACCGACCACGTCATAGTGCCCGGTCAGGATTATCGTTTCGGCCTTGGCGGGTTCAGCCCTCAGAAGGCAACCGACGAGCCTGCGTTCCCAGGGATCATCGGGCAGTTTATGGTCGATAATGCTCTTTGGGTGATCTTTAACCCAGGGAATGCTTTTGAGCTTTTCAAGTATGGCGAGCCCCATATTTGCTTCTTCAGGTGTCCGGGTAATGCCGGGGATTTTGACAAGATCGATAATGAGTTGCAAAATACTTTCCCTGGACGCTGTTATCATTTACGTTTCACCTCTAAAAAGAATTTTTTGCAAGACGCGCTGGAATGCATGCAGTAGAATAACAGTATAACATTCATTGACCTTGCGACCGGGAGAAGGACTTATGAAAATTATAAAGGACATTTTGAAGAAGCACTCGAAACTTACCGTACTGACGCTTACGCATTTTGTAAATGATGTTTACGGTTCGTTTTTGCCGACTTTCGTGCCCCTTATCGTGGAGCGTTTGGGCATAACCTACGGCCAGGCGGGGCTTATCAGGTCCCTTTCGGGATTGATTCACATGGTGGTCCAGCCGATGGCAGGATATGTTTCAGACCTTTTCTCCCGTCCCTACGCACTCATGGCAGGGCCGCTAATGACCGCCCTTGGGGCATCCCTTTTACCCGCGTCGCCTACCTACGGCATGGCCTTTTTGTTCACCGGCCTTTGGGGCTTCGGAAGCGCTGTCTATCACCCTTCCGGGCACGGTGGCGTCGGTTACGTGGAAGATCCGTCAAGGCTTGCCTTCTTTCTCGCTATTTTCGCCGTCGGGGGCATCTTCGGTTCCACCGTAAGTCCCCTTTACGCCATCGCCCTTTACAGGTTGTTTGGCTACACCCTGATGCCGCTTGCCGCACTGGTTCCGGCACTTTTGGCCGGCTACCTCACCTGGCGGGTTATACCTGTCATCAAGGAAAAATCACGCGATGCCAGACCTTCGCCCGGGGATTTCGCTAAAACATTATGGGGAACCTTCAAGATCATCTACCCGGTGTGGGCAGTAGCTGTCTGCAGGGATACGGCCGTCAACGGGATAAGGTTTTTCCTTCCTCTCCTGATCGTCGCCCGGGGAGGAACCATCGTAAACGTCGGAACCATCCTGTTTACCATCAACATAATCGGAGCTGTTTCGCCGATGCTTGGGGGCCGCATCTCCGATGCCATAGGCCACAGGAAAGTAATAGCCTTCTCGATGGCAGCCGCTCCTTTCTTTCTCGTGCCGGCGGCCTTGACGACGGGACTGGTCTCAATAGCCCTCTACATGGCGGGAAACGCCTTTTTGCAGGCACTTCTTCCTGTGACAGGCGCTGCAGCCCAGGAGATGGCACCGCGTTCCAGAAATGTGGTGGCTTCCCTGGTAACCGGTTTTTCCTTCGGGCTCGGGGGCCTTCTTATAGCGCCGATAGGCCTTTTCGCCGATATTTTCGGCCTTGTAGCCACTTTGGTGTTCATCGCCCTGATCCCGCTTTTCCCGATACCGCTTTATTTGCGGAAATGGGAATCCATGTAGAATACATCAACGACTATTTTCAAGAAACTGCCATCACATCATCAGGATGACATGATATAATCCCTTTATCGGAAGGAGCGTGATGCCTGTGCTCAAGCTGGAAGTCGAACACTACATGCAGCTCAGGAAAAAGATCGAGGAAAGGGCAAAGAAACTTTGCGAACTATACATGAAGGTTTACTTCGATTGCGAAGACTGCTCGGTCTTCGTGAACAATGTAGAAGTCGGGCGAAGCGGTCGCTTCCGCATAATGTTCACCGAATCCGACATGGAAGAAATCCTCTACCTGCCGCCGGAATATTTCTGGCTGACCGACGATGAAGTCTGTGTCAGGATGGCCATCGACAGGAAGATAAAAAACGACGAACTCAAGGAAAAACGGGACGCTCATTCCGCGAAAGGATAAGATCCTTACCAGGCAGGTGGCGCAGTTATTTTAAGGAGAACTTTTCAGGAGCGAACTTGTCTTTTTCGTTGCCGACTCGCGACTTCCCGGTGAGGGCTAATTTCCCGAAGAGGGCCGCTGCTATACCGGCGGCGGAACTGCCCCAGTAGATCAGGGCCACGGAAACGCTGCCAAGGACCCCGCCCACAAGCGGCCCTGCAGCCCAGGCGGAATCTTCGGCTGTCATTATCCCCGTTATGACCGCGGTCCGGTCCTGCGGGAAGGCTTCCACGGCCAAAGATATAACCGTGGACTGCAGGGGTGCGAAACCCACCCCCAACAGAAAGGCAAAGATCGCAGCCACATTCCAGGAATGCGAGAGTGCCAGCCCCGCCGCGGAAACGGCCATGACCGAAAAACCGGAAACCAGGACCTTGCAAGGGTTTCTGTTGTCCACGAAAGCTGCCAGGGGCCCTCTTACAAGGAGCGTTCCCAGGGCAAAGGGGATGAAAAAAGCCGAAACGGGCACGCTCCTTTCGCCGAGCAAAAGGGCCATGAAATTGTTGGTCATGCAAATGATAAATGCCTGGGAAAACGCCAGTACACCCAGTTTTTGAAAATTCTTCTCCGCAAGCAGGTAGCGAAGGGTTACCGGTGCCCCGGCTACTGCGCTTCTTGGTTTCAGTGCGACCGAAAGAATACAGGCCGAGGCCGCCAGAAAGAGCAACATCCCATAGTAGGCCCAAAGCCTGTCGGAAAGGATGGCCCATTCGGCAAGGCTTATCATGAAAAGCTGGGGGAACATCGCAGTGGTCCCCAGCAAGAGCATCCCCCGCCGCGTCATGCTGGGAGGCAGGACGACGTGGAGATAAACGAGGTTTGCCACGATAAATATCGACAGGGAAACGCCGTGCAAGGCTTTTGCCAGAATCAGAATCGGCAGCGAATCACCCGCCGCAAAAAGCAGAAATACTACCACAACGAGGAGGACCGACGACAAAAAAAGCGAATTGCGGGCCATCAGACGGTCTATCAGCCATTTTACCAAAGGCCGCACGGCCACCAGCGTCCCGTCCATAGCAAAGGCCATAAAAGCCACCACCATTGTGGAATAACCCCACCGGACTACCTGCAGCGGAAAGGCGAAAAAAGAAAGGGCCGCTGCATAGTGGCAGAAGGCAAGGACCCAAAGCAGAAGATAATCCCTGGCCCTCTTTCCGTCTATGGCAGGGAAAACAGAAGTTTTATCCCCTATTGACTTGAAGAACTTCACTTGTGACTTTCTCCATACCGGCATGAAATGCAACTAGCCCCTTCCCTGCTCAAGTACCGCCTGTTTCGAGGATTTTCCCTCATATAAAAATTCGCCGACTTCCGACGAATTTCCTTCAAACGACTCAAGCGACCTTTATGGCGGATTTTCATTAGCGCATTTTTCTTTTTAGCTGAAGTGTAGCCTATGAAATTGGAAACGGGAAATATTCAGACACTATCATGAGAAAAATGAGAAAAAAGATGTACATTTGGGACTTTGTTCGTTATTGTGACAAAGCAGCAAAAAGAAAGACATCCAGGAGGGAGCATATCATGAAAAAACTACTGGTCCTGGCTACGCTCGTACTGCTGGTATTTTCCATGCAGGGCGAAGCTTTCGCCGCCGATGTGGCACTGACTTCTGTCGGACAGAGCCCCGACGCGATGATGATTCGTGTGGTGCTCCGAAACATGGGCATAAACCACGTTTACGACAGCCTGATGAAACCAGAAGATCTCTCGGATCAAAAGGTTCTTGTCGCCGTAGTGGGTGGAAGTTCCAAGGGGCTGGGCGCCGCAGGTATCGACAAGGAACAGGAAAAAGACCGTGCGATGAGGCTCATTGAAACCGCCCGCCAAAAGGGAATGAAAGTCCTCGTCATGCACGTAGGCGGCGCCGGACGCAGGGGGCAGCTTTCGGACCTGTTCATCGAGGCCGTGGTACCTCTCGCGGACGCTCTGATCGTTGTTGAAGGCGGCAACGAGGACGGACTTTTCTACCGCCTCATTGAAGGAAAGGACATCCCCATGCACGGTGCGGACTCAGTCAAGGGGACAAATATACCTCTTGAGAAAGTCCTTACAGGCTGGGGCGTCATTGCCGGGTAAAAGAAAATGAACTGGTTCTGGCCCGAGGGCCTTTTCGCATTTTTAATGGTGGCAACCTTTGTCTTCGGCGCTTTCTCTTTCAAACTTCCCATAGCCGTCGCCATGTCGCTGGCTGCCGTTGTTGGAGGTCTGGCCGCCGGCGAAGGCCTCCCGGTCCGACACCTCGTGGAGGGGACCTTCGGCTATCTCGATACGATCCTGATCATCGCTACCGCGATGATTTTCATGAAGGTTATAGAGAGAATCGGCCTTCTGGAGGCCATGGCCGCGTGGTTGATAAGAAAGTTCAAAAGCAGCCCGCTTTTGTTGTCCCTGGGCATCATGCTCCTTATTATGATCCCCGGGATGATAACGGGCTCGTCCACGGCGGCGGTCCTCACCACCGGGGCCCTTGTGGCTCCCGTGCTTATGAAACTCGGCGTTCAGATACACAAAACCGCGGCGGCGATAGCGATGGGCGCCATCTACGGCATGATCGCGCCACCCATCAACCTGCCGGCCATGATAATAGGCGGCGGCATCGACATGCCCTATGTGGGCTTTGGCGTTCCCCTGCTAATCTGTACAATACCGCTCGCCGTCGTCACAGCTCTTTTGTTGATCTACCCTGGCCTTAGAAACAAGGTCCGGGACGAAGGGGCCCTTGAGGGTGAGCTCCGACGGATGGAACGCGTTCCCATAACTCTCAGACTCTTTCTGCCAGTGGCGGTTCTGGTGGTGCTTCTCGGCGGATCGAGCCTTTTCCCGTCGGTGTTTCCCTCGCTGGGGATGCCTCTGGAATTTTTAATCGCCTCTGCATCGGCTTTTTTGACCGGAAGCAGATGGAAACCTGTGGACACGGTGACGGAAGCCATAGACAATGCGCTCCCGGTCATGGGGATACTCATGGGCGTGGGCATGTTCATACAGGTGATGACCTTGACGGGGGTAAGGGGTTTCGTGGTGGTTTCCGCCCTTGCGCTGCCCGCATGGCTGCTTTATGTCGGGATCGCCACTTCGATGCCTCTTTTCGGTGCCGTATCGGCCTTTGGTTCAGCTTCGGTTTTGGGGGTTCCTTTCCTCCTGGCCTTGCTGGGCAAAAACGAGATCCTGGTCGGAAGCGCTTTGAGCCTGATAGCGGGGCTTGGAGACCTGATGCCGCCCACGGCTCTGGCCGGTATCTTCGCAGCCCAGGTTGTAGGAGAGGAAAACTACTTCAAGGTCCTGAGGTACTGCGTTACCCCGGCGGTGTTGACCGCCCTCTGGGGAATCGCAATCATCCTGGGCGCCGGTTATATAGCCGGAGTGCTTTATTAGGAGTGATCCAATCATGATCATGACCTTTATTTACCGTGGAATAGTGCTTTTCGTACTGGCCTTCGTGGTCAGGTGCATGTTTCGTGAAAAGGATTTCTGGAAACAGGTAACTGCCGCTTTGGTCATCCTCCCCCTGATTCTCAGGGTGCTTCTCATAAAATAGGGGGTAAGGGAAATGGCATGGAAACCAGGGGGAAACGTCCAAACCGCGCTTTTTTTGATAGCCGCCGTAGCTATCGTAGCATTCGGGGCGGCCCGATCGTTCGTATCGATGTGGGAGATGGACACCATCGTTCCGGCGCCAGGGTTCGAGAAACATATGTTATCGGAATGGTTTGAGGGGATAAAGGACACACCGGCAGACACTCCGGTATATATCCAGGAAGGATCCGAACCTGGAGGAACTGTCTTCGTCATGGGGGGAACACACCCGAATGAACCCGCTTCTTCACTGACGGCGGTACTGTTTCTCGAGAGGGCGAAGGTCCATAAAGGCAGGCTGATAATCGTCCCCTTTGCCAACATCATGGCCTTTACGCATAACTCCCCGCAGGAGGCTCATCCCCAGAGGATAAGCTTTACGCTTCCCGACGGCTCCCTGCGATCCTTCCGTTACGGTTCCCGGGCGACAAACCCCATTTACCAGTGGCCCGACCCCGATGTTTACATCCACCCCCAGTCGGGGCAGGAACTGGCGGGCAGCGAAAGAAGCAACCTGAACCGCGCCCATCCCGGTACACCCGACGGCGCTCTGACGCAGAGGCTGGCTTATGCGTTGCGGCAGCTTGTTATGGCTGAAAAGGTCGACCTGGCCTTCGACCTGCACGAAGCGTCTCCGGAGTACCCCGTCGTAAACGCCATCGTCGCTCATGAAAAGAGCATGGAACTGGCCGCCATGGTGGCCATGGAACTCGAAATATCCGATATCCCCATTCGCCTCGAACCATCGCCGAAAAACCTCCGCGGACTGACGCACCGCGAATGGGGCGACTATACCGACACCATGCCGATTTTGATGGAAACGGGCAATCCCAGCCAGGGGCGCCTTCGCGGGAGGACCGACGAGGATCTGGTGCTGACGGGCGCCGATAAATATTACGCCTGGGCAGCGGATCTGGGACTTCTTTTCATTCCCTACGAAACGGACCAGCCTATCGGGCTGAGGATAGCAAGGCACACCTCCGCCCTGATGTCCTTTTTCGACTCCCTTGCTTTTTTAGATCCGTCGAAGGAGGTGGTCGTAAGCGGAATTCCTGCCTTCGGGGAGCTGGCAGAAAACGGGTTGGGGCCATATCTGTCCCCTCTTGACTGAACTCGGCCCCGGTGGGAGAAGTAGCAAAACGGCAACACCGAGAAGGAGGGAAAAGGCATGAAAAAGTTTATGTTCGCAACCGGAGTCGCGGTAATGGTCACCGTCATGGCGTTGGGGGCCTTCGCCCAGGAACCGGTTGTAAACGATGTATTCGCGAAACGCGGAATGGTTTCATCAGCGCACGAACTGGCCTCCAAGGCGGGCGTGGAGATACTTCAAAAGGGCGGAAACGCCATTGACGCTGCCGTCGCCACCGCACTCGCTTTGAACGTGGTCGAACCCAATGCCTCGGGCATGGGAGGAGGAGGGTTCATGGTCATCCGCTTCGCCAAAACAGGCGAGGTGGTCGAGCTGGATTACAGGGAAACCGCTCCGGCCAGCTCCACAAGGGACATGTTCGCTTCTGAAAAGGCTAAACAGGAAAAGTGGTCCCAGCTCGGCGGCAAGGCTTCAGGAGTGCCCGGTTATGTTCTTGGCATGTGGAACGCCCTTGAGAGATACGGGACCATGACCTGGGCGGAAGTCGCCGAACCGGCGATCCGGCTTGCCGAAGAAGGTTTCACCGTGGTGGAAATGCAGACCGGGATCATAGCCGACAATCTTGAGAAGATCTACGCGTATAACGACCCCGCACAAGTGCCCTTTTTCAGGGACGGCCTCCCCGTCGAGGCGGGTACAGTGCTTAAACAGCCGAACCTGGCCAGAGCCTTCCGCCTGATCGGCGAGCAGGGCCCGCAAGCTTTCTATGAAGGGCCCATAGGTGAGGCTTTCGTCAGGGCCATAAACGCCAACGGCGGAAAAATGACGATGTCGGACCTGAAAAATTACAAGATGGAAACGAGGGAGCCGGTCAACGGAACCTACAGGGGTTATCACATCTACTCCACTCCTCCCGCTTCGAGCGGAGGGACGCATATCGTCCAGCTGCTTAACATCATGGAAAACTTCCCCGTCGCCGACTGGGGGCACAACAATCCCAGGTACCTGCACTACCTTGGTGAGGCCATGAAACTCGTCTTCGCAGACAGGGCTGCCTACATGGCCGACTCGGCCTTCGTGGATGTGCCTCTAAAGGGGCTCACCAGCAAGGAATACGCCAAAATGCTTGCGGCAAAGATCCGGCCCCACAAGGTCATGCTAGACGTGGAAGCCGACGACCCCTGGCCGTTCCAGCAGGAAGCGGCTATAACTCTTGTCGCCGGAACTGACGATTCCCATATATCAACGAGCCACTTCTCCGTAGCCGACGCCGAAGGCAACATCGTGGCATCCACAAATACGGTAAACTATTTCTTCGGCTCGGGAGTTATCGTGCCGGAATGGGGCATAGTCGCCAACAACCAGATGGACGACTTTTCTTCCGATCCGGCGAGTGTCAACGCACCTGAACCCGGCAAACGGCCCCTTTCGTCCATGTCGCCCAGCATAGTCCTGGATCCAGACGGCAAGCCTTTCATGACCATCGGAGCGGCCGGTGCATGGAGAATAATCACCGCGGTGAGCCAGATCATCATGAACGTTGTCGACTTTGGAATGACCATGGACGAGGCCATCGAGCAGCCGAGGATATTCACTTACGCTTCGGCCGGCAAGGCAGGCCCCTTCCGTATAGAGGACGCCATGGACCCTGTAACCGTGGAGTTTCTGAAAATCCGCGGCCATAATGTAGAAGTTCAGCCTCGGGGCGGTTATTTCGGCACGGCCCAGGGCATACTCTTTACCGATGAAGGCCTTAATGGCGGAGCCGACAGCAGGAGGCTCGGCGTACCTGTAGGATACTGACGCGAAAAGGGAAAACAAAAGGAAATAACCTGGCGCGGGAAGGATCTTCCCGCGCCTTTTTGGCAAAAAAGTAAAAACACCCCATGAAAGATGGTGAACCATGAAGGCCCCAATACGAATCCTCGTCACCGGGACCCGCGGGAAAAGCGGAATCGTCAGGGGACTGCAGCAGGTTCTTTCCCGCCTGAAAATACAGGCCTGGGGCAAGGTAACGGGCGTAATTCCCATAAGTCTCGGCCCCGGGGAGTCGAAGGAAATCAGCCGCGCAGCGGGAGCACACGTAGAAGAAATGCGGTGGTGGCTTCGCAGTCTGCCTCTTTCGGCGGAAGCGGTCGTGCTTGAAAACAGCGCCGTAACGCCCGAACTCCAGCCCCTTGCGGCAAGGTGGCTGGACCCGACACTTACGATATGGACCAACGCCAGGCGCGATCACGAGGACGTCTGGGGCTGGGACGAAGAAGCTCCCCTGTATGCTTTGGCAAGGGGGATTCCACAGGGCGCGAAAGTGCTCTGCGGTTTTGATGTGGCCTCCAGTTCCACCGCCAAACGCCTCCTGGAGCAAAAGGGCTGCGAGGTACTTTCCGTCCGTAACGGCCTTGTCGATCCGGTTATGATTTCGAAATCCTTCATACGTGAAGCGTGCCGCGTTCATGGAATAGAAGACCCATGCCTCGAAAAGGCTCTGGAGGAAGTGGGTCCTGCCTTTACCGACTTTTCGGTCCACCGCCTGGATGAAAAAGGGCGCCTTCTGGCTACAGCTTTTTCTGCTAACGACAGTGAGAGCACCCGCTACTTATGGGAAAGCCTCCGATGGGATAGCCGTGAAACGTCACTTTGGCTTCACAACAGGAGAGACCGCCGGACGCGGATCACGGCTTTAAGGGATTTCGTGCTGGAACGCGAGTGGAAGGAGATACTTCTCACAGGTCCCTACCCTATCGGAGCAGGTTTTCAATTCACCTATCTAGGCTTCCCGGACATCCCCGCCATATCGGGCCGGCTTGGGAAAAAGACCTTCGGGTTCGGAAATATCGCAGGATTGCCTCTGGAACTTCTCAAACTCGTGGCTGCGACAAAGCAAAACCACGGTGTCCGCCCACCCGACCGGGATGATGACGCATGAGCGCCTCGGGAGAACTGGAGCTTCTTCTTTTGGGCGTTTTACTCGGCCTTGTCTGGACGGAAAGGACGGGTTTTTCAACCGGGGGGATCATTACTCCCGGTTTCCTGGCCGTTTCGGGATTTTATCCACACACGGCTGGTCTATCCCTGCTTTTGTCGCTTCCCCTTCTCCTTCTTTTGGAGATAGCGGGACTCAGGTTCGCCCTCTACGGCAGGCGCCGTGTGGGGCTCGCCATTTTCTTGTCCCTTTTTCTTTTCTGGTGCTGGTCATTGGTCTTTCCGTTGCACCTTCCCTGGAGCGGATGGATAGTGCCGGGCCTGGTGGCGGCGGATTCACATCGTCAGGGTCTTTTGCCTACATTGGCAGGAGCAGTCGCGTGCGGCCTGGCGGCTCTTTTTCTCGCGGAGATACTCCCATGAAAGGTGCGCTTTCTTTCTTCCTCCTGGAGGCAAAAACACTGCTTTTGGGCAACGGAGAGACCAGGCGGGAAAAAGCCGTGGCTGCCTGTTGCCTTTTGGCTGTATTCATGTTTTCGGTCTTCCTTGTCTGCAGACCACCTCTGCGCGGGGCTGAAGCCGAGCTCTGGGACAAGGCAAGGGCCGCGCAATCCTGGCTTTGGGCGGAACGGGAAAGAATGAATATCGCCTCCGACCAGAAAATCGACCCCTGGCGGACGGGACTGATCGGTCTCGAGTGGAGCCCCATTACCACCACGATGGGAAAGCTCGAGGCAAAAAGGACCGCCACCGATCCCGGATGGGCGGTTCTCCTCTTGAAGTGGTATCGATCCCTCGGACTCCTTGAAGGCGACAGGCTCGCCATTCTGGCATCGGGATCCTTTCCAGGTTTTTTGCTTTCTGCGATCCTTGCCGCTGAAAAAATGGACCTTGAACTACTTGTCATCCCTTCCCTGGGAGCTTCATCATGGGGGGCCAACCTGCCGGATCTTCCCCTAACAGCGATCATTGAAACGCTTCGCCGGGGCGGTTTTATCCGCGTGGTCCCAGGAGCCGCCACCCTGGGCGGAGCCGGAGAACGGGCCGCGGACCTCTCGCCCGAAGGCCGTGCCATTTTGATGGATTTTCTTGAGTCTTCCGGGATCCCGCTCATTTACGCCGGTTCTCTGGAAGAAATAATGGCCAAAAAATGGAATACCCTTGCCGCCTTTTCACCTAAGGCCATAGTCCAGATAGGGGGAAGTCAGGCCAATCTTGGTACCGACGAAGCGGTCCTGAGGCTTGAGCCCGGGATCATCCTGCCCGAAGAAGTCACGGAGGCGGGAAACGGTATTATAGCCAAGGCTCTGGAATCAGGCATCCCGGTAATACACATGCTCGACGTTCGCGCTCTTTCCAGAGAGGCAGGCATACCTTATGACGGCAGGCCAAAGAGGAAAACTCCCGGACAGACGTCGGGAATCCTGGCCATCTTCGCTCTCGCGGCCTGGGGGCTTTTTTTGCTATGCTTCAGGCGGTGGACCCTCGAGAAAGGAGACGCAGGCAAGTGACGGAGGAAAAAGGCCGGTCAAACCCGGGGTATCGCCAGGTCCGCCTGGGACCGAAATATTTCCCCCTCCTTTTGGGAGTGCTCTCTCTGGGGTTTTGGGTGGCCGCGCTTCACGTGAAAAAACCCCTGACCGTCGTCTACACTCTCATGAACCTCTCGGCTGATACGGGGGACAGCGGCTATCTTTTCGCCGCCGCGGGGGTACTCGTGCTTTTAAACACCACCAGGGCCCTGTTCCTCTACCTGGGGTGGTTTTTCGCAGGCGACGGAATGGCAAGACTGACCGCAAGAAACTGGGTCGCCATCGCAGTTCCGGCGATCGCGATTCCCCTTTGTTACCAGACCCTTGCTCTGCTCGAATCCGCAACGGTACCACATTTCGGCATCCCCGCCGTCATGGGTGTTCTTACCGTCCTGGCCATCCAGATTTTGACCAAAGACGTGGCAGGTTGGGGGAATAAAGCGTTGGCACTTACGCTTTTGCTTTTTTCCTTTCAGTGGCTCGATGTCATACCGGCCCTGACCATTTACGGTTTCGGCTGGGGTGAGGTGTCAATGGCGGTCAAGGACCTTGCAGTACTGCTCGGCCGGGACGGTACTCTCAACCTTTTGGGGGGAATAGCTTTCATTACCGTCCTTGCGGGGGGCCTCGTAACATCCGAACTGCTGATCCTATCGGCACGCCAGATACAGCAAATGCGCCGGATCAGGACACAGGAACGACAACTCGCCCGCCTCAGGGAAGAACACTTGCGCACAAGGAGCTCCCGTGAAATGCAGAACCTGGTCCATGACCTGAAACGTCCGCTTACTTCGATTTTGGGCCTTGCCGACATCATAGAATACGGGGCTCCGCCGAAGACCCTTAAAAAACATGCCAATGTAATACAAAAAGCCGCCTGGGGCATGAACCAGATGATCTCCGAGATACTGTCGCCCTCATCAAAAAGAGCAGCCAAAACGGAAGAAATACTTTCTTATACTATGAGCCAGATAAGTTCGCTGGACTTCCATCACCGGATAGAGACCGTTCTATCTCCAGAATGCGCCCGCATCGAACTTGAAGTCAACCTGATCCGCCTCTCCAGGGCCCTGGTGAACATTCTCGACAACGCCGCACGAGCGACGGCGGCACCGAACAATCAACACATCCTCTTCGAGGTGTCCTGTAAAGGGCTTGAAGTGTCATTCACAGTCACTGACAGCGGGAAAGGCTTTACGGGACGCCGACTCGAAGACCCGATCTCGGGATGGGGGTCTACGGGGTTGGGCCTTGCTTTCGCCGAGGAAGTCGTACGCGAACACGGAGGCCGCCTCTACATCGAAAACTCCGAAGAGGGTGGAGGGCGTGTAAAAATAAAAATACCTGTCGGAAAGAAGAGGGAGCCTGCATGACGGTCAGCCTGGGAGCCATCGACGACGACACCTCGATCCTTTACACCCTCGAAGCCATGGCGGAAAGCCAGGGCTGGAAGATGCACACCTCGACGAACTGGCAAGAGGCCCTCGATTGGGTCCGCAGGAAAGAGGTGGACATCCTGCTGGTGGATTATCACATGCCCGAAATCAGCGGAAAGGAAGTTATCAGAAAATCCAGGGCGTTGTCGAAAGACGTGGTAATCCTGGTGCTCACCATAGAAGAGAATCCCGAAATAGCCAGGGAGCTTATTCTTGCCGGTGCCGATGATTTCGTACTGAAACCGTTGAGACTCGCCGATTTCACGTCAAGAATAGCGCTGCACGCCCGCCTTGCGGAATACCGCAGGATACCCGGCACCGAAAATCCGGGCAAGGGCATTAACCCCGACACCTTGCGGGCGGTTCTCGACGCCCTCCACGTCAATCCGGGCGAAAAATCAACCGCTCGGGAAGTGGCCGAGAAAACGGGCCTCTCATACCAGACGGCCCACCGCTACCTGGAATCCCTGGTCGAGTCCGGAATTGCTGCAAGGGAGCCCGTTTACAGGGACGGACAGCCGGGACGACCCAAGTTTTTGTACAACCTTTTGGAAAATCCCAAACCTTGAGCGTACGGTGCGTACCTAAAAGCAAGGGGCGGTCGAGGCCGCCCCTTGCTTTTTTGCTGTGGTGTGCCCGGCAGGGCACACCGACTTGGAGGTGAAAGTCCTCTGCAGGCCCGACAGGGGGAACTGCTAGCCAAGCGGCAAGGGCTGCCGCCGCGAGGCGGGGTCTGAAGGAAGCCGAAGGCAAAACGCTGCCCCGACGAACAGAAACCGCATAGGAGGCA
>JAHDOX010000031.1 GCA_018434645.1 Synergistales bacterium
GCACATGGGGACCACCCATCAGGACCAGTTCGCGACCCGAGGTTGTGCTTTTCGACATCACTTTCGACACAGTAGACGATTTAAAGTAATTACATTAACAAGAATACCTCGGTGCCAAAAGCTCCCACATCCGCGCCAGTTCGTCCTCCCCGCAGGCCATTTACGAATCCAAAAACGCAAAGAAGAAGCTTCAAGGTGTTGAAACCGTCATCGTCTTGCCCACAAAAAGGGGCTCGAAAGCTTCCTTGAACCGGTTTCTCAAGGCCACCTGCGCGTTGAAACCGGTGCAATGCCCGGCTGCTACCCACCGTGGCTTAAGGTCGGCCATGGCCGAAACCGTCTTTTCAATGCGCCTGTCATCGGCTTTGATCAAGTGGAAGCCGCCAAGCACGCCGTCAAGAGGCATGCCGGGAAAAAGCTCCAGAGAATACCGTAGAATGTTGATAACCCCTGAGTGACTGCAGCCCGTGACCACGACGACACCTTGGCCTTCGATATAAACGGCAAGGGCCGTGTCATCCTCAAGGGGGTCTTCGACCAGCTTGTCATCCAGGGAAGTAACCGCGTTGACACCGGGTTCCTCGAAATCCGTAATTCGAGGAACCTCTCCGAGGACCGTAACACCCTCCAGCAACGGGACGGGGGCAGTTGACAAAAGGAGCTTCCCGCCAGCCGCCTCCACCTCGGCAGGTCCGTTTCCATAAGGGACTCCGATATGACGCAGGCAAGGCCTGTAGGCGAAATGGGGCCTGAACAATGTCGGGTGGGCTACTACGGGAAGATCTCTTTTCCCCACAGCCCTGACGACCTCCGCCAGGTCTCCTGTGTGATCGTAATGACAGTGCGTCAGCACGATGATGTCGACCATTTCCGGGCTGAGGCACAATCGCTCCATGTTGTGAAAGAGCATTCCGGAGGACTGACCGACGTCAACGAGGATATTCCTGATTTCTTCGCCGTTGCTGATTTCCAGGAAAAAGGACGCTCCATGCTGCGCTATGAGGTCCCCCGACCCCGAAGTGGCATCGTCCATGACCACTATGATTTTCAGAAATTTCACACCACGCATCTTTGTCCAGCTCCTTTCAGACAGTTCTTGTCTGTTCTCAGTTTAACACCGGAAAACCTTATTTTCTCCGAAAGCCACAAAATTAGCGGCAGGGCAAACGACCCTGCCGCCTGGTGATCTCTTTCGTGCTTTCTGTTTTTTAAACTAAAGCGTTTCCTGCGCCGTCCTGGAGATAATCTCCTCCTGAAGGTCCTTTCCTATATCAACGAAATAGTCGCTGTAGCCGGCCACGCGGACGATGAGGTCCCTGTACTGCTCGGGGTGTTTTTGCGCGTCCCGAAGCGTCGCCGCGTCAACCACGTTGAACTGGATGTGGTGAGCATCATAACGAAAATATGTCCTGATGAGGCGGGCGAGTTTCTCAATGCCTTCATCGCCTTCGAGGACCTTGGGCAAAAATTTCATGTTGAGCAGCGTCCCTCCCGTTTTGAGGTGATCCATCTTGGCCGCGGACTTGATCACCGCCGTAGGGCCGTTCCTGTCGGCGCCCTGGACGGGGGAGATGCCTTCCGAAAGAGGCTGCCGCGCACGTCTGCCATCGGGAGAAGCTCCCATGACGGACCCGAAATAAATGTGGCACGTTGTGGGCAGCATATCGATGTGGTATTTTCCGCCCTTGGTGTTTTTTCTGCCGTCGACCTCGTTGAAGAGCGCATTGAAGACCTCTTTCATGATGTCATCGGCATAATCGTCGTCATTGCCGTACCTGGGCGTCTTGTTGGCCAAAGTCATACGCAGGGGCTCCGCACCTTCGAAATCTTTTGAAAGAGCATCCAGAACCTGTTCCATCATAAACGTACCGTCGTCGTAAACGTGTTTTTTGAGCGCCGACAAGCTGTCCGTTATGGTCCCGATGCCAACGCACTGGATATAGTTGGTGTTGTACCTGGGACCGCCGTCGTTGTAGTCTTTTCCCTTTTTTATGCAATCGTCGGTCAGAACCGAAAGGAACACCGCCGGTGCGTGCTCCGCATACATACGCTCTATATACTGGTTTCCCCGGACCTTTATGTCCACGAAGTGGTTAAGCTGCCTTTTGAAAGCATCGAAAAGCTCATCGTAGCTCTTGAAATCCCGTGGATCGCCCGTTTCAATGCCGATTTTCCTGCCGGTCATCGGGTCGGTGCCGTTATTGAGAGTAATCTCCAGGATCTTGGGTGTGTTGAGGTAGCCCGTCAGGATGTAGGCTTCTTTACCGAAGGCCCCTGTTTCAACGCAGCCGCTGGTACCACCCTCCCTGGCGTCCTCTATGGATTTGCCCATGCGTAGCATCTCCTCGATGACGGCATCGGCGTTAAAGACGGAGGGATATCCGTATCCTTTCCTTATAACCTTGCAGGCTTCCTTCAGGAAACGATCGGGCGTCCTGCGGCTTAGCTGTATGTTGGCCTGGGGCTGAAGCAGGTGAATCTCGTCTATAATTTCAAGCATCATGTAGGAGATGTCGTTGACGCAATCCGACCCGTCGGGCAGAAGGCCGGCGAGATTGATGTTGGTGAAGTCATTGTAGGTTCCGCTTTCGGCGGCCGTTACGCCTACCTTGGGAGGCGCCGGGTGGTTGTTGAACTTGATCCAGAATGCGGACAAAAGCTCCTTGGCCTGCTCCCTTGTCAGCGTTCCGGCATCGACCTCTTTTTTGTAAAACGGGTAAAAGTATCGGTCGAGATGGCCCGGGTTCATGGCATCCCATCCATTGAGCTCCGTAATGGTCCCCAGATGCATGAACCAGTACATCTGGAGGGCCTCCCAAAAATTACGGGGAGCGTAGCGCGGTACCCACCTGCAGACCGAAGCTATTTTACTTAACTCCGCTTTCCTCGTCGGGTTTTCTTCATTTTCAGCCATCTCTTCTGCGAGTTCAGCGTGGCGCTCGGCAAAAAGAATCACGGCGTCACAGGCTATCCTCATACCCTTGAGTTCCTCGCGTTTTTTCATGGCCTCGGGATCGTTTAAGAAATCAAGCGAGGCAATCGATTCGTCGATGTCCCGCTTGAAATCCTCCATGCCTTTGGTGTAGAACTTCCCGTCAAGCGTCGTATGACCTGGGGCTCTTTGCTCCATGAACTCCGTGAACATACCCGCCGAGTAGGCTTCCTTCCATTCGTCGTCAAGGTCCTGGAAAATCTTGTCACGCATGGTGCGGCCGCGCCAGAAGGGGATTACCTTTTCCCTGTACACCCTCCGGCATTCGTCAGAGACCTTGTAGGGGTTCTTGTCGCGCGTATCCAGGATATCCAGGTCCTCCAGGGAGTGGCACGTCAGTTCGGGGTAAGTGGAGACACACTTCGGCCTGGGGCCGCGTTCTCCTACGATAAGCTCGTCCCTGCCTATGTAGATTCTTTTATTCAGGCAAAGCTGCCGGAACGCAAGCGCCCGCATCACCGGCGTGGAATATTTACCTGTGTTTTCCCGGTAAAAATCCGTCATTATTTCCGCCCGCTCATGATCAAGCGTTACAGGTGCTTCAAAGCTTTCCTGCCTGAGCCGCTTTATTCGGTCGTTCATGGCTCATCCTCCTATCCTTACTTTTAGTCCCTTGCTCCGGAAAAACCCGGCAAGATTCTCCATTTCCTCCTCCTGGGGTTCCTCTAGATCCCGCAGGAGATATTCCATCCCGAAACGTTCATATTTCTGTTTCGCCGTCCCGTGATAGGGGAGAACGGCGAGTTCCACGATTCCGGGCAGATTCGAAACGAAACGCGCTATTGCGGCCATCTCGCCGGCGTTATCATTGATACCCGGAATTACAGGTACCCTAACGGAAATCCTGGCACCCTCCCTCGACAGTAGTACCAGATTATCCAGTATCAATTCATTGGATACCCCGGTATACTTCAGGTGCTTTTCGGCATCCATAAACTTGACGTCGTAAAGGAAAAGGTCTGTGTATCTCGCAATTTTCCGTACAACCTCGGGGGATGCGTAACCTGTGGTATCCACGGCGGTATGTATGTCAGTTTTTCGGCATTCCATGAGAAGCTCTTCGAGAAAGTCGGGCTGCATCAATGGTTCTCCACCGGTAAAGGTGACTCCTCCTCCGGATTCCTCGTAAAAAAGACGGTCCTTTTCGATCTCTCGCATAACCCATGGAACGTCCACGTTCTTCCCCACAAGCTCCCTAGCCCTGCTTGGGCACACTTCCGCGCAATTCCCGCGGGAACGACAAAGGGCGGGATCTGCTACGAACCCTTTCGGGGTGATGCGGATGGCACCCTCGGGGCAGGCACGTTCACAGCCTCCACAGCCTATGCAACGATCCGGCCGATACAAGACCACCGGCTCAATCGACTGGCTCTCGGGGTTGTGACACCACCAGCACCTCAAGGGGCACCCTTTAAGAAATACTGACGTACGAATTCCCGGGCCGTCGTGTATGGCATAGCGCTTGATGTCGAAAATTATCCCTTTGCTCACAAGCAGACTTCCTTTCACCCCGCGGATGTATAAAGCCGCGAATGTTGCGCTTCCGCGTAGTACCGCCGGATAAACCGTTCCTGCACCTCGAAGGACCAGTGCACATCGCGGATATACTCCGCCGCCTTTTTTCGGTCTCCCTTTTTGACATGTTCGATGAACTGGTCATGCTCGCCGGTGGATATGATTTCCCACTCCTTGACGAAACCTTTCCGCCTCGGGAAATCATACAGGCGGTGTTTCAGGTTCATGACGGTCCTTACAAGGGTTTCATTATCGGAAAGGTCGAGATATACATTGTGGAAGGCTATGTTGTGGGCGTAGAAGGTATCAAAATCGTCACAGTCCAGGGCTTCTTTCATCAGCCTGTTCTCTTCCTCGAGCTTTCTGATCTCGGAGTCGCCAAACCTCTCAAAATTTGAAAGGATCACTGCGGCCTCCAGGGCGCCTATAATCTCATAAATATGGCGGATGTCCTTTTCCGTGAGAACGTTGACTTGTATCCCCTTTCGCGGAAAGAACGTGACAAAGCCCTCTATCTCAAGCTGTATAAGGGCTTCCCTCAGCGGGGTCTTGCTTATGCCAAGACGTTCGCTCATCTCGTTGAGATTGATAAACGAACCCGGCCGAAGCTCGCCTGTATCCAACTTCTTCCGCAAATATTCGTAGACCTGTTCCCTCAAAGACCTGCTGGTTATTACCTCTGTTTCTTTAGAAGAGTCCATTACTTTTCACACCTCATATAAAATATATCAGATATTAGATCCTGAGGTCAAGCAGTTTGAATGTGTCTTGTGACCGGACAGCGATAATGTCACCCCCATGCATCACAATACTGAACATGAAGAAGAATGCGGGTGACCTCAAAATTTCTTTGAAACAAGCGCGGAAGCTGGTTGTTTCGGGTCGGGTTGAATCGACCTTTGCAACAGTTAGGTTACGAACAAAAAGGAGCAAAGGCTGTGGGACCCGGATGACAACACTGACAATGGTATTTAAAC
>JAHDOX010000144.1 GCA_018434645.1 Synergistales bacterium
AGGGCGCCCTCGGCCAAAAGCCGCCTAAAGAGATTGGCAAGGGTGTAGGCAACCAAAAAGGCATCCAGACGACCCGAAGCGCCGAAGAAAGCCGCTATCAGTATCTCCCTGGCGAGACCCAGTATCCTGCTCAAGAAGGTGCCCGCCATCATCCTCAGCGAGTGGCGCACCATTCGGGAACCACTTGACGCCATGTGTTATCTCCCCTGTCTATCCGACGGAAAGGATGTGTCACGATGCAAGGTAAAACCGTCCTGTGGGGCCTCGGGAACGAACTGCTCGGCGACGACGCAGCCGGGATCATTGCCGCGAGGCGCATCGCCGCTATCGCACCGAAAGGCTGGACCGTATCGGAGTGCAGCACCGTCCCGGAAAATTTCCTTCGCGACCTGGCCGAAGACAAAGCACAAAGGCTTATCGTGGTAGATGCGGCGGACATGGGACTTGAACCTGGCGAAATCAGGCTTCTGACCCTGGATGACGCGAAAGACTTCAGCTTCTCGACCCACGGACTTGCGCTTTCGCTCCTTCTGGAACCCTACACGGATTCCCTGGAAATAGTAATCATTGCAATCCAGCCTCTGACATTCGCGCCAGGGACCAGCCTGTCGGAAGAGGCAAAAAAGGCCGTCGATTCCGTCGTTTCGGCCATCCCGAACTGTTCATGGAAAAACTTCCCGCGGCTTCACCAGGAAAATCGCTCGCCGAGGTAAAACTTTCTGGCCACATCGCTTTCGGCGACCTCTTCGGGCGAGCCCTCTATCAGTATGCTTCCCTGGTGTATGAGATAGGTCCTGTCAGTTATCGCCAACGTCTCCCTGACGCTGTGATCGGTAAGCAGTATCCCGTAGCCCTTCGTCCTCAGACCCAGGATGATCTGCTGTATGTCGTAGACGGCTATGGGATCGATACCGCTGAAGGGCTCATCGAGGAGTATGAAGGCCGGGTCGATGGCGAGGCTTCTCGCTATCTCGAGACGACGGCGCTCTCCCCCGCTCAGGGCGTAACCCGGCAGGTCGGCCAATTCCTGCAGGTTGAACTCCTCTATGAGATTTTCGGTAATCTCCTTTTTATTTTCTTCGTTGATCCCCTGCTCCTCGAGAACGAGGTGCAGGTTTTTTTCGACGGTCAGGTTGCGGAATGCCGAGGCCTCCTGCGGCAAGTAGCCGATCCCCAGCCTTGCCCGCTTATACATGGGCAACTCCGTCAAATCGTCGTTGTCTATGAGAACCCTGCCTCCATCAGGCTTGACGATGCCCAGAACCATGTAGAAGGTAGTGGTTTTCCCTGCCCCGTTGGGGCCCAAAAGTCCCACTATCTCCCCTTGCCTGACGGTAAGGTTGACCGAGGAGACCACCGTCCGCCCCTTGTAGGACTTGCTGAGGTTCCTGGCCCAAAGATACTTTCCGCTCATGAGCTTAAGATTCACTCTCCATTTCGACGACGATCCTGGGGTTTCCTTCCGCTTCTATACGGCCGGATTCAAGCCTGTAAATGATCCTTTCGGCCGTAAGGGTCCTGCCCGGTTGCACCGCTTTGGCTTCACCGTAAAAGACCAGAGTCCCGGCAGGTTTGTCGTAATCGGCCCTTTTCGACGTTACCGTGGTGGGGCGCCCGTCGGAGGTAGTGGTATCGGCCTTTACGTTTCCCCTGGCCTCCAGGGTTACGAAAACACCTTCCCTCAGAAGGCCTGTCACCTCGTCGGCCCTCAAAACCACGTTCATCTCCGCGTCCTCGAAACGTTTCACGTTTTTCGCCAGGATGTGCCTGTCATCACCTTTGGTCTCGGATTCCATTTCATCACACCGGATCTTGCGGAGCCCGCCTTCCCAAAAGGCATCCACATCGCCAGAAAGTCTCATGAAAGTGCCGTCGACAGAAGCTTCTCCACGCCTTGACACGGCCTCCATGCCCTGTCCGGTTATCTTGACGTTCCCTTCCGCCCTGATCATGTCGGCTCCGGGATCGTAAACCAGCGTGTCCGATACCATCTCAAAAGTCTCCGCCGAAACCGAAAACGCGAGAAAAAGCGCAAGCGACAGGCTCAAAAAGGCTACCGCAAAGGTCCGTTTCATTCAACAAAACACCCGCCCCTCCGATTTGGTCCAAAGGAATACAACACCGCCTATTCTACCCCAGGAGAAGACTCTTTTCATCGCTTTTCGCAAAAAAGGGTTTCGGCTATCTGTACGGCATTGAGGGCGGCCCCTTTTCGCAGGTTGTCCGCCACCACCCACATGGAAAGCGCCTTTTCCCTTCCCGTATCGCGCCTTATCCTCCCGACGAAAACATGGTCCCTCCCGGCCGCTTCGCGGCATGTGGCATAATTTCCGTCAAGGCATTCGTCAACACACCTTACCCCGGGTGCTTCCCGCAAGACTTGCCGGGCCGATTCGGGCGAAACATCCTTTCCGAAGGCCGCCACAATGGACTCGGCATGGCCGCGAAAGACCGGTACTCTGACAGTCGTGCAGCTCACGGCGAGTTCGGGAAGATGAAAAATCTTCCTCGATTCGTTGATCATCTTCCTCTCCTCTTCGCTTACGCCTTCCTCGTCTATCGAACCGATCTCGGGTAGCACGTCAAAGGCTATGGGCCTCGTGTAAGGACCTGCCTCGGGTTTTTCTCCTTTAAGCACGGCCTTCGCCCCTTCCGAAAGGGCCTCTATACCCCGCCGGCCCGTTCCGGAAACGGACTGGAAGGTGACTACCGATATCGATTCAAGCCCGGCGGCATCGTGAAGCGGTTTGAGAGCCACCACCGCCTGTATGGTGGCGCAGTTAGGGTTGGCTATTATTCCGCGGTGGGACTCGAGGTCCTTCGGGTTCACTTCCGGAACTACCAGTGGTACCTCGGGATCCATCCTCCATGCCGAGCTGTTGTCTATTACGACTGCTCCACTCGAGGCAGCTCGAGGGGCCCAGGTTCTGGAGACATCGCCTCCCGCGGAAAACAGCGCGCAATCCACGCCGTGGAAAGCGCTTTCGTCGACGGCCTCGACGAAGATATCCCTGCCCCGGAAAGGGACCTTTTGCCCGGCAGACCGGCTCGATGCAAGTGGCAAAAGTTCTCCGACGGGAAAGGCCCTTTCTTCCAGGACCTTTATCATCTCCCGACCGACAAGCCCGGTGGCTCCAAGTACGGCTACCTTCACAGCGACCCCTCCCCGCCGATAAACTCTTTGTGCAGCGACCTGACGGCCTTTTTAATATCTTTTGCCGCAACTACGCAGGTTATGGACATCGACGTGGAAGATATCATGTCGATGTTTATGCCTTCTGCGGCGAGGTTGGAAAACATCCTGGATGGAACTTCCGGATGGTTGGCCATGCCGGCCCCGATAACCGTAACCTTTCCGATCTCGGTATCGAAGGCCACCCCCTGGGCTCCGATTTCCCTGACTATGTCCCTGCAAATATCTATAGCCTCGCCCAAAAATTCTTTTTTCACCAAAAATGCTATGTCATTTACCTGCCCTCTCATCACGCTCTGGATGATCATTTCCACGCCTACACCTCCCGCGCTGAGAGCCCCAAACAACCTTGCCGCGATTCCAGGAACGTCGGGAACTCCGAGAACGGCCACCTTGGCGACGTTCCTGTCGCTTGCTATGGACCTGACGATAAGGCTTTCACAAATATCTTGACGCATTATCCATGTCCCCTCTTCCTCTGACAAACTGCCTGCAACAAAAAGCGGCACTTCGTAACGGGCCGCCATTTCCACGCTCCTGGCCTGGAGGACCTTTGCGCCTGCCGCGGCCATTTCCATGCATTCGCCATAGGAAATCCCGGGCAACTTCCTGGCGTCGGGCACTATTCCCGGGTCCGCCGAGTATATGCCGGGCACATCCTTCAAAAACGAACACCGTTCTGCTTCAAGAGCCGCTGCGAGCGCCACGGCCGACAGGTCCGACCCGCCCCTTCCAAGGGTTATGACGTCTTTGTTTGCACTTTCCGCCTGGAAGCCGGCCACTATGGGAACCCTGCCTTCGTCCAGCAGTCTGGCTACCGGACGGGGATCTACCGCCGTTATCCTTCCGTCACCGTAACGGCCCTTTCCCCGGATCCCGGCCTCGGGCCCTGAAAGGGACATTGCACTTATCCCCTTGCGCTCCAGAGCCATTGCCAAAAGCGCCACGCTTTGCTGTTCTCCTGTTGAAAGGAGACGGTCCACTTCCCGACAGTGACGACCCGCCGAGACGCAACGCGCCAGGTCGATGAGCCTGTCGGTGCTCCCGTGCATGGCTGAAACCACCGCAACGACCTGTATACCCTTTTGCCTGTACCGGGCTATCCTGTCGGCAATGATTTCCATATCATCCAGGGATCGAAGCGAACTGCCTCCGAATTTGAATACTTCCAGACCCATGCTCAGGCCACCTCCCTGCCGTTTCTTTCAGGCGGGACATCCTCAAGAGAAGCCCCTTCCTCATCTACATTGAGGACGAAAAACCGGGACCTTACGCCGTTTTCGGAAAAAATGCGGCACATGGCCTCGGCCACGTCCCCGGGAGTACCCTGGGCGATGGCCAAAACGCTGGGTCCGGACCCGCTTATCGCCACGCCGAGGCAGTTTCTGACGGTCCTCACCGCGTCCAGGATCCGGTCTCCGCCGGGAAAGAGCTTCGAGCGGAAGGGCTGGTGAAGCCGGTCGTCCATCGCCCAGGGGAGATTTTCCCACTTGCCCGCCGCCCAGGACGCAGCAAGCAGCGCCGCCCTGTTAAGCGAAAAGACGGCGTCGTTCATATCGACTTGCTTCGGAAGGACCTTTCTGGCGTCCTCGGTTCTGACCTGAACGTCCGGAACGGCCACCACTGCGGTTATCCTTTCGGGAGGCGAAGGCAACTTGACGTACCTGAGGTCCTCCCCGTCCACGCAACTTACGACAAGCCCCCCCAGACAACAGGGCACCACGTTGTCGGGGTGGCCTTCGATGGCCACCATAACGGGGAGAAGTTTTTCCACCGGCAAAGGCTCATCCCTTACGGCATTGGCCAGCAACACGCCTCCCGCTACCGCACTGGCGCTGCTCCCGAGCCCCCTGCACAGGGGGATCGCGTTGAGGCATCGAAGACTCAGTCCGGGCGGCTCGATACCCCACTTTCTACATGCTTTTTCGTAGCTTTGGATGACCAGGTTCGACGCCTCGTCGGAAAGCTCGGAGCTTCCCTCGCCTATGACCTCCACTTTATAAGCGCCTGGCTCGTCGACTCCGATCACGTCGTAGAAGTTGTACAAAGTAAGAGCCAGGCCAATGGTATCGAAACCGGACCCCAGGTTTGCCGTAGTCGCCGGCACTCGGACCCTGACGCCTTCCAGATCGGGGTATCTCATGCTTCCATCACCTCCATGAGCGCTTCCCTGTTTGCCTCTACTTCGACGGGATGGCCTATCCTCTCGAGTACCACATTCGGGTCCTTGAGACCGGAACCCGTCAGTACGGCAACGACCCTGATGCCTGGTTGCAAGGACCCCTCGGCCGCCATTTTGAAAAGACCGGCGATTCCCGCACATGAAGCGGGTTCGGCAAAGACGCCTTCCCTGGAAGCGAGCAGCTTTTGGGCTTCGAGGATCTCTTCGTCCGAAACGGCTATA
>JAHDOX010000012.1 GCA_018434645.1 Synergistales bacterium
GAAGATTTTCCGACCCCGCCTTTTCCTGTTTAGAAAACTGATTTCATGAATTTACACCTTCTTGGCCTAGTCGATGTCAAGCAGGCCTATGATTTCGGCCATCGCGTCGGAGGATGCCTTTGCGCGTGCGTTGAGTACCTTTATTTCGTGTTCCAGGTGCGGCAGGAGTTCTGCCGCAATGAAAGACGGTGGCGAGGGGATCCCTGTGAAAGATCCCATAAGAAGCAGGACGAACAGGTTCTCCAGCTCCTTTTCTTCGAACCGGGTGAGCTCAACTGCTTTTTCCCTGTGAGATGCTCCAAAATTGGAAAAGAAGGCAAGGGCTTTTCCCCAAAGAAACCGGGAAAAGCCCTTGCACCGCTTGCCTTTAGTTTTCGACAAGATTAACAGGTCTCCTTATTGTTCCTGTTCCAGAGGCTGGTCCTTGTACTTGAGATAGTCCCTAATGAAGATAAAGTTCAGGATCAGCATGATGATCTCAATTACCAAAACCGTAACGCCAGTGACCGGGTTAGCCTTGATTGTTCCGGGCAAAGCAACGGCGCTGAACCATATGATAGCGGCCGTAACCGTGATCCAAAGCAGGTATGCAGGAATGGTGATGAGCCCCGTGGATTTGGTTTTAAGCCTTTTCGTTGCCCACGCCGCAGCGGTCAAAAGAGTAATGGATGCGACTAGCTGGTTTGCCGAACCGAAAGACGGCCACAGGATCGCGAAGTTTCCGCTCCAGGCGAGGTAGATGCCTATAGCCGCCGGGATCAGTGAAGCCACCCATGGATTGGTCAGGAGATCATAGGCGCCTGACCCTTTTTCTTTCAGCGGCAGGGCGAGTTCCGATATGGTGTACCGGGCGAGCCTGTTAGTAGTGTCCAGGGTGGTCATGGCGAAAGCCGCCACCCACATTCCGGCGATGACCTGTACTACCTTGGTAGGAATGAAACCGAGCCAGGTCGTCGCGACCATCTGGGCGTACGAATGTGAGAACAGGACCGCACCCGGGAACGTAGCGTTCATTGATTTGGTGTATTGAGCTCCCCAATTCGCAGCTGTGACGGATTCCCCGGCGCCCTGCATAAGCTGGAGTCCGAATCCGGCTACGGCGGCAACTACCAGGGTTGAAAGAAATCCTTCAGTCAGCATCGAGCCGTAACCTATGGGCAGACCATGGCTTTCCTTTTCGAGCTGTTTTGATGTCGTCCCCGATCCGACCAGAGAGTGGAACCCTGAAAGGGAACCACAGGCTATGATGAGGGGAATCACCGGCCAGAAGGGGCTGGGTTTACCCCCCGTAACTATCGGCGCGAAAGATGTGAAAGCCGGTGCGGTAAACTCGTGGAAGCTGAAAACGCCCGCGATCGCTCCTATGGCAAGTCCGAAGTAAAGCAGCCACGAGTTCAGGTAGTCCCTTGGCTGAAGCAGTACATCCACGGGGATGGCTGCGGCGATGATGATGTAGAAGAAAAGGATGATCATCCAGGTGCTGTATCCTAGTTTAACGGGCATTACAGCCCCACCGAGTATACAGGCTGCAAGCATTATGATGCCTATGATCGTTGCCGGAACGAAGTTCATCTTTACGCGATACATCAGATAACCAAGTATCAGGGCTGCGAGAACCATGAGGAAGAAAGCGGTGGGTACTTTTGGATCGGCCACGAAGGTATTTCCTACGACTGCTGCGAAAGCTGCTATAACCAGTATCAAGAGGAAAAACACGAGCCAGTAGAACAGTTTCCCCGTCCGCTTGGCTATGACGTCGGAGGCGACGAACTGTACCGAACGTCCATCGTAACGGACGGAAGCCATGAGTGAAAGGTAATCGTGTACGGCTCCGATAAAGATATTACCGAACCACACCCACAGCAGTCCCGGCACCCAGCCCCAGGCCATGGCCGCGACGGGTCCGACTATAGGAGCCGCTCCGGCAATGGACGCAAAGTGATGGCCGAAAAGTACCGGAGGTTTCGCAGGAACATAGTCCACACCGTCAAACAGCCGAGTCGCCGGCGTCTCGTTTTCGTCTGACGCCTTGACGACTTCCCGCTCGAGTTTCTTGCCGTAGGTCAGATAGAGGATTACGTAGATGGCAAGACCCCCAGCCACAATAAGAGTAGTCATACTATTCCCTCCCTCTTTTATATTAAACAAAAAGCCCTACGTGTTAATTTAAACCTTCGCCTTGGTATTTGTCAACCGGCGCAAGGTCTCACGAAACAGCACTCCAGGAAGTAGTACAAGCTAAAATAAACATAACCTGCTTCTTTGGTTCAATCTACAAGGTGAATTGACTCCAGGGCGGCACTTGAAAACAAAACTTGAATATCACCAAGAGGTTTTGCATAAGTTAAAATGAAGACATCCGAGTGTATCAGAAAAATTATACATCCTTGCTGATAAATAATTGCAAAAATGAAATTTGCTTGTGTCAAATCTCAATTTCAGCAGCCGCATCTGGACATCTGCGGCTTGAGCGTTTAGTTTCAACATTGTGCCGGCTTTTGAAAACCAAAAATTCCGAAACGGGGGGTTGCGCTCATTTGACTGAAGAAAAAAACTTTCAGGGAAACTCGTATATTCGAACCAGGGAGGAGCAGCTTTACCATATATTGCTCGAGAGGGCAATGGAGCCTTTCGCAAGATACCAGGTGATATGTACAGGTGAGGAAGGCTGTGATGTAAAATTTATTGACGTTAACCCCTCCTATGAACATGTCATGGGCGTGAAGCGACAGGATGTCATCGGCAAGAGGTTTCGTGAGATTTGGCCTGAAGCCGAAGATTGCTGGATGGACATCATCATAAGGACCATAAAGACGGGAAGATCCGTCAGGAACGAGGCATGGAGCAGGGATACCGGTAAATACCTTGAGGCTGTGGCCTTCCCGACCCTTCCTGACGAGGTGGCGGTTCTCTTTCTGGACAGGACCAGATGGAAGAAATCCGACGAGCAGCTTAGAAAGAACGAAAAAACACTTCTTGAATACAGGCAGGAGCTCCGGGAACTGGCGGCAAAACTATCCCTTTCGGAGGCCGAGACGAGGCGCAAGATATCCAGGCAGATTCATGACAGGATAGGCTATGCTCTGGTGGACATTCTGAACAGATTGCGAAGGATGCAGGACGGACCCAGGGATGAAATCGAGGAAATCGCATCAGTCGTGGAAAAGTTGATTGCCGAAAGCAGGGAACTCACCTTCGAAACTGCTTCGCCGCTTCTTTACGAAGTCGGACTTAATGCGGCCATAGAGGACCTTGCCGAAAAACTCCTGAAAACGCAGGGCATAGGCTTCAGCTTTCAGGGAAACCATGTCGAGTATAAAGCGGACGAACGAGTGTGCATCCTTCTTTACGATATGGTAAGGGAACTTCTGGTCAATGTGATCAAACATTCCGGGGCGTCTTTCGTCAATATCAGGATTTACAGGTCACAAAAGAAAATTAGAGTGATAGTAGAAGACAACGGCAGGGGCTTTCCCGTAGATCTGCAAAAGAAGTGGGGGCAGATGAAAGGGTTCGGCTTGTTCAGCATCAGGGAGAGGATTCTGCCCATTGGAGGGAAGATACAGGTTTTATCCGAACCGGGCAAGGGAGCCACAGTCTGCCTGGAGGCTCCCCTGGTCGAGGGGAGAATGTCCGAATGGACCGAAAGGTGACTAAAATCCTGCTTGCCGATGATCACAGGCTTTTTTTGGCGGGGCTGTGTGATCTTTTGGGCAGGGAGAAAGATTTCGAGATAGTGGGTACGGCTCATACAGGATTGGAAGCTGTCCAGTTGGCATTGAAGCTTGAGCCCGATGTCGTGGTAATGGATGTTACCATGCCTGACCTTAACGGCATCAAGGCGAGCCGCCGCATTCTGGAAGCGAGGCCTCACATTGGCATCGTGGCTCTTTCCATGCATTGCAACAAAGGTTTCATAACCGAGATGCTCAACCTGGGTGCCAGAGGCTATGTGCTGAAAGAAAGCGCTCCGGAAGAGTTTATGGCGGCTATTCGGGTCACTGCCTCGGGTGATATATATCTCAGTCCAAAGGTAGCAACCATTCTCGTGGAAGAATTCAGGAAACTGTCGAACCTGGCAGGGTTTTCCCCGGTGCCCGAGTTGTCCGCCAGGGAAATGGAAGTGCTGAAACTCCTTGTAAAGGGTTTGAACACCAAGTCAATAGCAGAGAGGCTGAAAATCAGTAAAAATACTGTGGATACCCACCGCAGGCGCATCCTGGACAAGTTGGGATGCGAAAATATAACCGAGCTCACTCGTTTTGCCCTCCGTGAAGGTCTTCTGGACCTGGAAGAATAATCCTTTCGTGTACAGCCAATCGTAATTTTCGTGAAAGACGCTGCGTCATTTCGGAATGGCGATTCACCCACTTTTGTCCGTAAGATGATTTTATGAATGAGCTTGTTTGTGCCATAGATAACGAATCTGGAGGTGAAGTGTATGGGTAAGCTCGAAGGTAAAAAGCTTCTTCTTCTGGGAGAGCGTGACGGCATCGCCGGACCAGCTATGGAAGAAGCCCTGAAGGGAAGCGGAGCCGAGATCGTCTTCTCTGCGACGGAATGCTTCGTCTGAACTGCCGCTGGAGCTATGGACCTGGAAAACCAGCAGAGGGTCAAAGACGCAGCGGAAAAGTACGGCCCTGAAAACGTCGTGGCGATCCTTGGGAGCAGCGACGCGGAAGGAGCGGAAATTTACGCTGAAACGTTGACGAAAGGTGACCCTACCTTTGCAGGTCCTTTGGCCGGAGTCCCGTTGGGACTCGCCGTTTATCACGTTTTCGAAAAGGAGATCAGGGAAGAAGGGGATCCCGATGCCTGGGAAGACCAGATCGGGATGATGGAGATGGTTCTCGATCCCGAAGCATTGAGTGAAGCCGTCCGAAAGATGCGTGAAGAAGGCAGCAAATACACTCTTTAGGTCGAAAGGCCGGTGTGACCGTACGCGTTTTATGCGTGGTTACACCGACCTTTAATGCATGTAAGAAGGGAGAGGGACCACTATGAAGCTCGAAATGGGAAAGTTTTATGTTAAGGACATAGTCTTCGGCGATGAAACAAAATTCGAGGGCGGGGTTTTGACCGTCGACAAGGCAAACGCTCTGGAAGTAGTCAGGGAGGACGAACACATCACTTCGGCCGACCTGTTCATCGTTCGTCCGGGTGACAAAGTAAGGCTCTGTCCGGTCAAGGACGCCTTTGAGTTTCGCTGCAAGGTAGAAGGCGGTAAGGGTATATTTCCCGGAGTCACCAGCCCCCTGGCAAAAGCGGGGACGGGAAAAACCCACGTACTGTCGGGATGCAGCCTTCTCGTGGTGGGAGAGCACTGGGGCGGCTTCCAGGATGGTTTGCTTGACATGTCCGGGAAATACCAGAACCAGTGTATTTTCGGCATGATGCCCAACCTGGTGCTCGTAGCTGACACTGACGAGGAGTTTGAACGTTACGAACAGCAGAAGAAAAACCATGCCCTCAGATGGGCGGGCATGCGTTTGGCCGAGCATATCGGCCTTTGTGTCAAAGAAAACACACCGGACGAGGAGGAAGTCTTTGAGTTGCCGCCCGTCAATCGCAGATCCGCCGAGGTGCAGAAACTCCCGTCGGTGGTATACGTTTTGCAACCCCAGACTCAGATGGAGCAGTTGGGCTACAACACCCTTATATACGGTTGGGACGGTAACAGGATGCTCCCCACATTCATGCATCCCAACGAGATCATCGACGGTGCGGTGGTTTCCGGTAGTTTCATGCCTGTTTCCTCAAAGATATCGACCTATGAATGGTGCAATCACCCAACTATTCACAGACTCATGAAAGAACACGGCAAGACCATCAACTTCCTTGGCGTGATTATGTCGAACCTCAACCCCAAGATGGAGGAAAAAGAACGCTGCGCCAAGATGGTTGCCCAGATGGCGGTAAACCTTGGCGCCGATGGCGCCATCGTATGCGAGGAAGGTTACGGCAACCCCGACGTGGACTACATCCAAACCATTGTGGAACTCGAAGAAGCGGGCGTCAAGACCGTCGGTATTTCGGACGAATGCACCGGTCGTGACGGTGCGTCGCAGCCGCTGGTCGCCCTTGACGAAAAGGCTGACGCACTGGTGCACACGGGCAATGTTTCGGAACTGTACCATCTGGATCCGATGCCGGTTGTACTCGGGGAGCTGGAAGCCTTGGCCAGGGACGGGAACTCCGGCGGCTGGGAAGGTTGTATTGCCGAAGATGGATCGGTAGAGATGGAAAACAACGGCTATTTTTGCTCCAATCACATCAGCGGCTTTTCCAAAAAGACCTGTGCTGATTTCTAGGGAGGGATGTAAGATGAAAAAAGCCATACATTACATCAACCAGTTCTTCGGTCAGGTAGGCGGGGAGGATGCCGCTGATTACAAGCCCACATTCCATGACAAACTCGTTGGCTGTTCGAACATGCTCAACCAGATGATGCCCGACGTAGAAGTAACCCACACCATCATTTGCGGCGACAACTACATAGCCAGCCATACCGATGAGGCTGTCGCCGAAATCATCGAGTGGCTCAAGAACCAGGAATTCGACATTTTCTTCGCTGGTCCAGCCTTTATGGCCGGAAGGTATGGAGTAGGGTGCGGCACCATAGGCAAGGCCGTCAAGGAAACCTTCGGCGTGCCCGTAATTACCTCGATGAACGAAGAAAACCCCGGCGTAGAGATGTTCCAGAAGGAAATGTACATATTCAAAGGCGGCCGTAAAGCTACTTTCATGAAAGACGACCTTGGGAAAATGGCTGCCTTCGCACAAAAAATCGCAAAGGGCGAGGAACTGCTCCCCGCTGCGGTTGAAGGTTATTTCCCCAGGGGAATCCGAAAAGAAATCTTCCATCCGGAAGGAATTCCCGCTGCAGACAGGGCTGTCGACATGCTCATCAAAAAGCTTAAAGGGGAACCTTTTCAGACGGAGCTTGTTATACCAAAGCGAGAAAGGGTACCGGTGGCACCTCCGATCAAGGACCTGAGTAAGGCCACTATCGCTCTGGTAGGTTCAAGCGGCGTAGTCCCTTCCAATAATCCTGACAGAATCCA
>JAHDOX010000097.1 GCA_018434645.1 Synergistales bacterium
CGCGGGTTCGCCCAAAGCCATGAGGGCTTTTACTCCCCAGATTCGCTCGTGCCAGAAGGCATGTTTCTGGAGGCGCAAAAAGTGGAGGATTTCTTCATGCCTGCCGGATGTGTAAAGGCAGCTCAGGCAAGCCCTGGTGCCCCGGAAATAGCTCCAGTCCGCGTCTTCGTGCCAGTAGAACTGCCTCATTTCCTCCAGGAAACGGTCTGCCCAGCGGGAAGCCCGCTCGGGAGTGATACACAGCTCGCCCCAGTACTCGGGCAGCAGTTCGATATAGGGCATCTCGTCGGTTAATACGGCATCCCAGAGCCGTTCAAGCCATTTGTCGCGGACCTTGTCTTCCGCCGGTGCAGCGGCGATGATGGGTGCCAGGGTGTCGATGGCGTTGTTCACGGCCGCACCGAGGGCGCCGGAGGAACTGTCCACGTACATGAGGGCTCCGGAGACTTTTTCGAGAAAGGTCACCGCACCTTCGGCACCCAGTACAGGGTCTTTTCTCGCAACCTTTTTGATTTCGGTAAGGGCCTCCCTGATCCTCCTGACAGGGAGGTTGCTGCGCCAGCCGAAGGCGTTGCGCCTGAAACGGGGAACGAACTGCCACTTGTGCTTGTTTTTTGGAGCCATGGGTTTCAACCTCCCGTTCAATGACATAATACAGTGACACGAGGTTATTCAAAAGGGTGCGGGTATGGTACGAAAAAAAGAAGAGGGCAGACCGGGGGGTGGGTGTCGGCTCGGAGCGCTGGACTTGAAAGCCCGTTTTTTATCAGAAAGGGAGGGGAAAATACAATTTGTTGATGCAGGTCAGTAATACCGGCGTCTATTTAGCTGAATCTGGAAAATAAAAGTCAATGGTTCGAATTTCTTCGAGTTTTGGTTCAGATGGAACGACTCAGGAAGATATCAATGGGTGGTCAACTAAAACAAACGGAAAAGAGTCAAGTTCGAAAACTTGAAAAAATTTACCTTCACAATACTGGAGTGATTGCACATGACAAAACGAGTTGTTGTTATAGGATCCGGCGGTGCCGGGCTTGTGGCGGCCATAACCGCTAAAAGGGCGGGAGCCGAGGTCCTGTTGATTTCAAAGACCGATCGTGGCCGCGGAACATGCACGGCGTATTCGGCGGGCATATTCTCACTGGCATGCTGTGGACTTTCTCCGGAAGAGCATTACAAAAAGACAATGGAAACGGGCCATTACTTAAACGACCCGGTTTTAGTGAAAATTCTGACCGAGGAGGCAGAAAGCACGTTCCAGACCCTCATCCAGTGGGGTGTCCGGATAAAAATGGAAAAAGGATCTGCCTCAGTCAGGGCCACGGCACCCAACGGGTTGATGGGTGGGGCCGGTTTTATCGGGGAATTGGCTGCAATTGCCGAAAGCGAAGGCGTCAGGTTCCTGGATTGGACGGTGGCGACGTCGCTTCGGTTGGAAAGAGGCCGTGTAGCAGGAGTCGAAACGGAGAACTGGCGCACAGGGAAACGGGCGTGTATTTCTTCGGGCGCGGTTATTTTAGCGACGGGCGGGGGCGGCCAGATCTACAATCACACCGACAACCCGGGCAGGATTACCGGCGATGGCTACTCTCTGGCTTCGGATATCGGTGCGGCCTTTCGCGACATGGAGTTCGTGCAGTTTTACCCTCTCGGGTGGGCGGAGCCTGGTTTCCCGCAGTGGATGGCCGACGTGGAACTGGTGGATTATGTGAGGATAACCGACGCAAAGGGCAGGGAATTTTTGAAAGAGGCTATGGATGACTGGGGGTACAAAAGCGGCAGCGAGGTAAGCCTTTATGCTCGCGATAAATGCGCCAGGCTTGTGGCGGAAAAATCCGCCGGGGGCGGTGTCTTTGCCCATCTAGAGGATTTGTCAGATGACCAATTGAAGGATCCCAAAGTGCAGTACTGCTTGACGTTGAACGCGGAGTTTTTCAGGAACGTAAGGAGGCCTTTGCGGATGGCCCCGCTTGAACACTATTTTTGCGGAGGCGTGGTCATAGATGGTTTCGGTCGTACGTCTGTAGACGGGCTTTATGCCTGCGGAGAGGTCACCGGCGGTGTCGACGGCGCTAACAGGGTTGGCGGAAATGCCCTGACGAATATCGTGGTTTTTGGGTACAGGGCTGGCAAGGCGGCGGCTGAAGAGTGCAAAAAAGGCCCAATCTCACTGGATGCAGGAGAGTTGGACGGGCTGCATACCGTTTCTGAAAAGGGCGAAAGCCCGGGTGTGTTGCGCAAAGAACTGCAGGAAAAAGCCTGGGAAGCACTGGGACCCGTAAGGAGAGGGCGAAAAATAGAGGAATTCCTGAAGTACCTGGATGAATTCGTGGACAAGAAGATACGCCTGGAAACGCCGATGGATCGTCTTTTGGCTCTCGAGATGAAAGGGCTGCACACAACGGCAAAGGCCGTCGCAGAAGCGGCCCTGAAAAGAAAGGAAAACCTGGGAACGCATTGGAGAATCGATTGACCCGGGTGTGTTGCGGCCAGCCATTTCCCCTCTGCGCCTTGCGTTTTTTCCATGAGGTATTGAAGGATCTGCTTTGGCTTTTTCAAGGGATATTTCTGCTTGACGACGCCGAAGCCGAATCATGGCCGGTCCTCAGAACACCCATACACTGGGAGGAGCTCAAGAACCGGTTTCTTGAGATACAAAGTTAACTTTTTGCGCTGTTGCGGTAGCTTTAAAAAATACGGGCGTCGATCGCAAGGTGCGTTTTTAGTTCAGAAAAATCTTCTCCAGTTCCGAAGCAGAAAGCTGGTACTTCGCCGAAATTCTGCGCTTGTCTCCGTAAAGACTCGTGGTAATGCACTCCGGCGCGTTGACGCAGCTTCTGTTTTCGCCCTTCTTGTAGCCGTTGCAAACGCGTAGCACGTCCGGGGAAATCTCGTCGATAAGGACGATGCGTCCGTCACCGCTTTCAAGTCGTCCAAGTTCGATCTTGCCGTCCAGAACATGTAGCCCGCGGGAAGCGAACTCTTCGTAAATCACCCGGGCGATTTTTTTGACTAGTTCCCTGACGGTGGATACTTCTTCTTCTGTCATTACACCGGCTCCCGTCAGCGACTCGAAGGTGATCAGCGTGTCAGTTTTGTCTTTGGTCCATGCCTCGATCACCTGAGGAAGGTCCGCGCAGGGTCTTACGAAGGGGTAGCGACGCCAGAAGCTCCCCATCGCGCTGTTTCTCCACGTCCACTCCAGGTTCAAAAGAGGAGCGGAACCTTCAAATTCGGGACCTTGCTCGGGCATACTGATGGGAGTGGCCGGTTCGACGATCATGACATTGTCTGAAACGGTGTCGATGTAGTGGGTCTGGATACCTCGTTTTGCCAGGAGTCTGAAGAAATAGGTGGCGAATTTGCAGGCGACGGAACCCTTGCCCGGTATCTCGCCCACGACATTGTCGTACCCGGGGTCGAAAACGGGTTTGCCCTTTTCGTCGAGGTAGCCGGTGGCACGGTCAGTGAACACAAAGGCGTATTTTCCCTTGTATTGCCCTGAAGGAATGCGGTAGATATCCTTTGATTTTCCCGATGAAACGAAATTTTCCCTGGTGAGTATGCTTTGAAGTTCCATCTTCAAGCCTCCTTCCAACTTCCCAATATTATCTGAAAAGGGAGTTATTTCAATATACCCTATACCCTTTCAAGGAGTTCATCAGGAAGTCTTTCCCGTCGAGGGCCGTACATCATTCAGGAGTCTTTGGAAACGTTGCTTTTTACTGTTAGAGTGATAACATAAACTTGAACAACAGGGTGGGTTTTAGGAATATCAAACGTAAGGGAAGGTGATCGGGATGAAAAAGGTGGTTGTCGCTATTGATGGAAGCGAGGTCAGCAAGAGCCTGATCGAATATGCCTTTCATTACGCCGAGAGGGAAAAAGACGTAGAGCTGATTTTCTTGCACGTAATAGAGTCATGGGAAAACAGACAAATCGAGTACAGGGGACATGTCTCCTACTTGCCGCCGTCCGAGAGCGAAATTCGCCAGCAGTTCAGTGAGATCATCGAGGAAATACGAAAAAGAGCGGGTTCGTCGGTGAGATCCTATTCGGTTGAGGTGAGGGTCGGTATTTCTTATCAGGAGATCGTCGATTTCGCCACGGAACAGAAGGCAAAGCTGATCATGATAGGCCATCGCGGGATAAGCGGACTCAGGCGGTTTATCATAGGCAGTGTCGCGGCAAAAGTTGTAGCGCACACCCCTTGCAGTGTCTACGTGCATATACCGGAGCAGGTGGCCGGCGAAAAGAAGTAAAATGACTGAACAAAAAGCAACCCTTTGGTGAGGAAGCCGGGTTATTTACGGGCTTCGTTTATTGGAGGTGCTATTTCGGGTGCGAAAGCTGGTTTTGTTAGTGGTTGCGGGTTTTGTCTGCTCGATTTTCGCCTCGGCGCAGGCAAAAGCCCTTGTGCTTGAAAGCAGCGCCTTCGGGGACGGAGAAATGATGCCAAAGGAGACGGGATATCGCAACGGGAATGTTTCTCCCGCCTTGTTCTGGGAAGACGTCCCTGAAGGCGTAAAAAGCTTCGCTCTTGTCATGGACGATCCCGACGCACACGGGTGGACCCACTGGGTGGTGTATAACATTCCTCCCGGTGTGAGGACTCTTCCAGGAAATTTCCCCGCCGTCAGGGAGCTTGCTGACGGGACCAGGCAGGGGATAAATGACTTTAAGAAAATTGGCTATGGTGGACCCAGTCCGCCTAGCGGGATACATCGATACGTCTTCCGGCTGTTTGCCCTTGATGCAAAGCTTGACCTTGCACCCGGCGCGTCAAAAGCTTCGCTCCTTGAGTTCGTCAAGGGGCACATACTTGCCCAGGCGAGGCTTGTGGGAAGATACGGTCGGTAGAATGTCGTACTTGAGGTTACGCATAATAGATAATTCATTCACCCGTGAAGAGGGTTTAGAATCGAATTGAGTAAATGTCTCCAGGCAGATAAGAGGGTGGTGTTATGTCCAAAAGAGGCAAAGTTTTGCTGGTCATTGTGGGAGCGGTAGTCGTCCTCGCAATTGTGGGGATGAGTATCGACTACGGCACCGGGCTTGTGCGGGATATGGTGGCAAAAGCCGTACAGGAAAATCTAGATTCCCAGGTGACGAAAGGGTCGGTCAGCGGGAATCCGATCAAAGGATATACGCTTTCGGATATAGCGATTGCGACTGATGGGGAGGAGGTCCTTTCAGCCGATCGGATAAGGGCCAAGGTGTCAATCCTGGCGTTTTTGACGGGCGGTGCCCCCGTTTCTATGCTCGAGATTGAGGGTTTCCGGTCTGAAGAGGGTAAGATCAACCGCCTGATCCCGAAAATCAAGCCGGGGGAAGGCGGAGGCGAGCTGCCGCTCCAGAAGGTCCGCATCACGGACAGTACCTTCGGCTCGCAATGGGCGACTTTGCAGATAAGCAACGTTCTTCTCGCCTTTTCGGATGATGTAATCAAAACCGACCTGGACCTCGTGGTCGACGAGCTTCCCGTAAAGGGCGAACTTGACGTTTCCATGGACGAGGGAGCTCTGGTGGTAAAGAAAATGAATATAAAAATCGGCGAAGGAAGCCTGAGTGGCTCGGGCGCGATCCTCCCGGAACTTTCCATGGAAGTTAAAGCAGCGAATCTGAATATTCCGCAGCTAATAGACTTTTGGCCCAAGGCGAATCCAGCGATGTACAAGGGAACAGTCTCGACGGAATTTACCGTCAAGGGGACCTGGCTGGACCCGGACATTTCGGGAAACGTGGATTACTCCGGCCAAATACTGGCAGGCATGCCGGTCGAAAGGGCTGTAGCCCGATGGAGGTATCACTCTTACAGGCTGGATGTGGCAGGCCTGGATATGAGGTTATTCGGGTTCCCCCTTGCGGGTAGCCTCGCTTTTGTCTTTGATCCGGCTGCTCCCCCCAAGATGCTTGTAGATCTCAAAGGGTCGGCCGCGGACCTGGAGGCTCTGTCCAAGGTATCGGAAAAACTCGAAGGCCTGAGTGGGACCCTGGACAAGTTTTCGGTGCATCTTGAAGGCGATGTCCAGAAACCGCAGGGGCAGATCTCTTTCGCTGCCGGCAATCTGGGATACAAGGGTTACGCCGTAACGGGCACATCAATCGATGCAAGGGTCAAGGACGGAAACATCGCTATAACCGGAAAAAGCGTCTTTGAGGGGGCCCCGTTGGCCTTTGGGGGTAATGTGTCGAACTTCATGGCAAAGCCGGCCGTGAATATTTCGGGGACGTTGAGGTCCCTGTCACTCGGGAAGATGGGGACCCTGGTCCCGGCCATCAAGGAGATGAAGGCTTCAGGAAATGTGAATGTGGACTACAAGATTACGGGCGGAGTTCCCGATTTTGTGGTCACGGGAAAGGTGTGGTCCGACAAGTTATCGGCAATGGATTACACCTTGACGAATGTTTCAACCTTCTTCGACTACAACATGAAGGCAGACACCCTTTCATTTTCGGACCTGAAGGGCCTTTTTAAACAAGCAGCCCTTTCGGGCAAAGGCAAGATCTCAAGTCTTACCACAGAAAAGCGGAGCGGGGACATCCGGATTCAAGCCGGCAATCTTGATTCTGCGTTTTTTGCTGCCTTCTATCCTCCGATATCGGAGTACAAGCTGAAAGGCAAGATGGCCGTCGAGGCCCATATAAGAGGGGCACTGACGAACCCGGCGGTAACGGTCACCCTTACTTCCCCGTCGCTTTCGGTTATGGATAGCGTCGGTTTCACTAACTTGAGGGCAGGAACGGAAATAGCCGGCATTAGCGCGGGCGTCCCCTCGGATCTGGATCTCGATATTGCAGCCGATTCAGCCAGCGTTGCCGGCGTGGTGCTCCAGAGTCCAAATGTCGGTATAAACAAAAAAGACAAGGTCATTAACATAAAGGAAGGAAAGGCTATTGTCGGTGGCGGGAACCTGTGGGCAAGCGGTACGGTTACCATGGAGGAACCGACGGAAAAGACGGCCCTCGACATCGCCGTGAAGGCTTCCAACGTCAATCTTGAAAAGATAACTCAAAAGGGAGGAAAGCCCTTGCCGGCGGCAGGCGTTATCAACGGAGATGCCAGAGTTTCGGGGACGCTGGAAAATCCGAAGATAGCAGTCGAGGCCTCAGCACCGTTTGTCGCGGCGGCGGGGATGACGGTCGACAACGTCAAGGCCAGGGTCGCGGGCGACATGAAAAAGCTTTCTATCGAGGAAATGTCCGGGAAGGTCGGTGAGGGCTCGATCACGGTTACCGGAGACATGAGGCCTGCTCCGTTTTCAGCTGATCTTGCCGTAAACGGGCAGAATCTGGACATCAAACCATTAACGAGCCGGTTCGAAAAACTCAGGTCCTTCAATATAACCGGAACGATGGATCTGGTTTTCAACGGTCATTTCGAAAAGGATAAAAATAGAGGAAACGGTAAGGCTACTTCGTCTTCGGTGCGCTTTATGGGCATTAGCTTTACGGATATAGTACTTCCCGTGGAGCTGGTGGACGATAAACTGGTTTCTTCAAACGGGACGGCCAGCCTTTACGGAGGAAAGGTCAAGAACAAGGGTTCCCTGAACCTGGCCGACTTCAGCTTCAATGACGAAGCAGAGATAAGCGGGACCGACATCGATGCCCTGATGAAAGATGCCTTTGATCTCAAGGGGAACATCACCGCGAAGGCGGACCTTTCCGCCAGGGTTTCGGGTTCCTTCGGCGCCGACGGCATCAAATACAGCGGTAAGGGGCTTTTAAAGACGGGGCAGGGCTCCGTGACAGGGTTCAAAATCGTTGACCTGATCACGGCCGTACACGGCGTGAAGGGGCTCCGGTTCGCTTCGGTTTATGCTCCTTTCAACCTTGAAACGGGCAGATTGATCCTGAACAAGGACACTTTGGTAAAAGCGCCCGAAGGCGACCCGCTTTACAGGCACTTTTCGGCAAACGGTACGGTGGGAACGGAAGACAATCTGAATCTCAACTGCAGCGGCAAGGTAAACGTCAAGGTTGTCAATGCAGTGCTCGGCGGGGTGGCCGGAGGGGCTGCAGGCCTGACGATGACGCAGGGTATCGCCGGAATACTGGAAGGAGTGCTAAAGGGAGGCCAGACCGGATTGCAGGAAGACGATTTCAGGGATATAAGCTTTACCTTGAAAGGGACCTTCGACAAGCCCGGTATTTCCAACTTGAAGGTTTCGGCCCCCGAAACGCAGGAGACCACAACGCAGCCTGCAGAGCAGGAGCTCACTCCGACGGAAAAGCTAAAAGAGCAGCTCTCGGTAGAACAGGAACCGGCTCCCGCACATGAAAAGCCCCAAGAGGAGAATATTGAAGAAAAGATAAAACAGGAAATATTCAGAAAGATCTTTGAATGATTTGCCAAAAGCAATAAGGGTTCTGACGGTTCTTCCTTCTAACAGGCGACGGGCAAAGTCCGTCGCCTGGGTTTTGTGAAATGTTACAATTCCCTGAAATAGACCGCTGATTTTTGACAAGCGAAAAAGGGAGGCGTCCCATGATGGACTTTGATTTTTTGCACTACCCATACCAGTCGCAGAGGATGGTTACGTTCGCTAAAAAGGGTATGGTGGCAACGTCTCAGCCATTGGCGGCCCAGGCGGGTCTCACAATGATGCAAAAAGGAGGAAACGCAGTTGACGCAGCCATAGCGACGGCCGCATGCCTCACGGTGGTGGAACCGACTTCCAACGGCATAGGGGGCGATGCCTTTGCCCTTGTGTGGAGCAAAGGTAAACTACGTGGTCTTAATTCCAGCGGCCCGGCACCGCTCGGGATTTCGATAGAAAAACTGAACAAAATGGGCTTGAAAGAAATTCCGCCATACGGCCCTATCCCGGTCACGGTACCGGGAATCCCGGCAGCCTGGGCGGAGCTTTCGAAGCGCTTCGGCGTATTGCCCTTCGAGAAGCTTCTTGAGCCTGCCATAGAATACGCGGAATCGGGATATCCCGTTTCCCCCGTTTTAGGAAAGCATTGGGAAGAAGCCTTCCGTCGTTACGAAAGGGAACTTGACGGTGAAGCTTTTTCTCAATGGTGTAGTGTTTTTGCGCCTCGAGGTAAGGTGCCCGGGATAGGTGAGATATGGATCTCGCCCGATCATGCAGAAACACTTAAAAAAATTGCGGAATCAACAGGCGAGGCCTTTTACCGTGGGTCGCTGGCGGAAAAGATAGACCGGTTTTTCAGGTCTAAAGAAGGTTTTCTCGCGCTGCGCGACCTGGAGGCCTTCAGGCCAGAATGGGTTGAACCGATACATATCAATTACAAGGGCTACGATGTCTGGGAAATCCCCCCAAACGGGCAAGGCCTGGTAGTATTGATGGCTCTTAATATCCTTAAAGGGATCGAGCCTGGTCCAAAAGATGACGAAGCCGGTTACCACAAACAGATAGAAGCAATCAAGCTGGCCTTTTCGGATGGCAAGGCGCATATTACTGAAGCTTCGAAAATGACAGTAAGAGTGGAGGATCTTCTGTCTGAAGAGTACGCTTCCGAAAGAAGAAGTTTGATAGGAGAACAGGCAATCGAACCGCGGCCTGGACGTCCAGGATCCGGAGGGACCGTCTATCTGGCTACCGCAGATGGCGAGGGTAACATGGTTTCCTTTATTCAGAGTAACTACATGGGCTTCGGTTCCGGTCTTGTCGTGCCAGGCACGGGCATTGCCTTGCAAAACAGGGGGCACAATTTCTCCATGGACCCGGGCCATCCCAACGCGCTGGAACCTGGCAAACGAACCTATCACACGATAATACCGGGCTTTTTGACGAGAGACGGCAAACCAGTCGGTCCTTTTGGCGTAATGGGAGGCTTCATGCAGCCCCAGGGTCATGTGCAGGTACTTGTAAACACCATAGACTACAATCTCAACCCGCAGGCGGCCTTAGATGCCCCGCGGTGGCAGTGGACGGAAGGCAAAACGGTTTTTTTGGAATACGGTGTACCCGAGCACATCGTGCAGGATCTTACAAGAAGGGGACACGATATACGGATTGCGGTAAGCAACAAACAGTTCGGGAGAGGGCAGATAATCTGGCGGGAAGAAAAAACGGGAGTACTATGCGGAGGCACGGAGAAAAGAACCGATGGTGCCGTGGCCGCCTGGTAGGAGCGTAACTAAGTGCGGGGCGCAAAATCGTTTACGCCCCGCAATGAATTC
>JAHDOX010000044.1 GCA_018434645.1 Synergistales bacterium
GCGGCATCTTTGCCGCCTGGCCTATACCCGAAAAAAGCACCACTTCTCTCGGTGCAAGCTCCAAATCGGCAAGGGCTTTTTTGAGTGCTTCCATTATCTGGAAATCCCCGCATCCGGGACACCATTGGATGTCTATTCCGTCGAGATCGTAGATTTTCCAGTCCATTTCTCACACCTCCTGGGAAAGAAGCTTCCGGAGCTCTTCAGCCACGAATTCGACAGACATCTGTAGACCGGTATAGCTCAGGATGCGTCTTGGAATCTCAAAGCCTGTCTCTGCGCGTATCAACCTGGCCAGCTGGCCCGTGGCATTGCCTTCCACGTCTACCACGATCTTCGCCTTACGCAGGTAACTTTCCGTTTCTTTCGGCAAAGGGTAAACCTGCGAGAAATGCAAAACAGCTGTGCCTTTTCTTCCAAGCCTTTTGACCGCCTCTTCAACGATGTGCCGGGTCGAACCCCATGCAACTACCAGGCTATCGTAATCTTCCGTTCTTAGCAGAGTCGGCGGCACCGTTTCTTTTTTGAGACCTTCCATTTTCCTCAGTCTTTTTTCAACCATTCTTTTCCGTAAGTGAAAATCTTCCTGCACATGACCATCTGCATCGTGTTCGTGGCTGTCGGTCCCGACCATCCCCTTGCCATATCCCGGAACACTCCGAGGCGATATACCGTCTTCGGTGACTACATACCGCTGATAATCCTCGGTGGATTCGACTATATGTTTTTCTATGGTCAGACCCTCCGCATCGAAAGGTTCTATGTCGTAGTAGGAATTCAGGAAGTATTGGTCGGTGAGGATAAAAACGGGGGTCTGATACCTGGCGGCGAGGTTGAATGCTCTTTGAGACAAGTAGAAGGTCTCCTCCAGTGAGCCAGGTGCAAAAACGGCCTTGGGGAACTCGCCGTGTCCCGCATGAAGTACGAATTCGAGATCCGCCTGCTCTGTGCGCGTCGCCATGCCCGTTGCGGGTCCCGGCCTTTGCCCTACATGAATCACTATGGGGAGTTCCGTGATACCGCCAAGGCTAATGCCCTCCGACATCAGGGCAAGCCCTCCTCCCGAAGTAGTAGCCATTGGTCTCGCTCCTCCATAGGAAGCACCCAGCGCAAGATTAATGGCGGCTATTTCATCTTCGGCCTGCTCCACGGCTATGCCGAAACGGTGGGAGTTTTTAGCCATGAATGTCAGCACACCCGTAGCCGGTGACATTGGATAGGAGGTAACGAAGTCACACCCACCCGCCAGAGCTCCTAATGATAAAGCATCGGTGCCGTTAAGGACTACGCTCTGTTCCCCTTTCCTTTTTCCTTCAAGTATAATCTCCAGAGACTTGTCGTTTTTCATGTTCGCGCCTATCTCGTAACCCGCGTCAACAGCCTTCCGGTTTTTTTCGACAACCTCTTCCTTTCCGGCGAAACGCTTTTCGAAAAAACCGTAGAGAATCGACCTGTCGAGTCCGAAGAGGCTTGCCACAATCCCTGCGGCGACGACTCCTGAATATACTTTACCTCCCACCTCGTGGCCCCTTTTGAGAAGGTCCACATCGATAAACCAGCCTTCGGTATCGCTCAACTCCTCTCCCAGTTCTTCCTTGTCGCCCAGGATGACTGTACTTTCGGTTATTCGTTCACGTATGTTCTGCCTTACCCCCTGGTTGAAAGGAAGCAGGAGGTCGATCTTGTCGACAAATGCATTTACCGGCTCCGTGGAGACTCGAATTTCGGTGGAATTATTACCACCACGAACCCTTGACATGTACTCGCGGCTGGCGAAAACATGATATCCCCCTTCGTGGAGAGACTTGACAAGTATCTCTTCTATCGTTTGCACTCCCTGGCCTGCGGCCCCGCAAAGAACGAGTGAAACATCGTTAAAATCTTTTCGAGGAAGAACATTCATATGGCATTCCCCTCCCTTTTTCTTTGCACTTCATCCTGTTAATCATCACTAAAGAGTCATTGCTTGCGGCCGGTAACCTCAACGCCAATGTCGAAAATGCTATTTTCCCCGGATCGAGGCAGGGTATCCCGTCTCTTCAAGAATAGCCATTATCCTCTCCGGTACCTCCGTTTCAAGGCTGACTGTCTTGCTCTCGAGCGACACGTGGAAGTCCCGAAAACCAGCCTCCTCCAAAGCACTGGTGATGTTTCTCACACAGTGTTCACATGACATGTCCGGGACATCGAAAACCAGCTTCGACATAGGTTAATCCTCCTCCCATTTTATCCTCATCGAATTGAGCACAACCGAGATGGAACTGAAAGCCATCGCCGCCTCTGCCACAGCCGGGTGCAGAAGTCCGGCCATGGCAAGGGGTATGGCAACAACGTTGTACAGAAACGCCCAGAACAGGTTTTGACCGATTACCTTAAAGGTTTTCAATGAGATCCCCACCGCCGAGACTACCTTCGAAAGACCGCCTTTGACTATAACAACGTCGGCGCTGTCGATGGCAAGATCCATCCCTGAACCGATGGCTATGCCGATATCAGCCCCTTTCAGGGCGGCGGCATCATTCATGCCATCGCCTACCATCATAACTTTCTTTCCTTCAGCTTGATAGCCTCTCACTATGTCCAATTTTCTCTCGGGCCGCACGCCTGCATGTACGACGTCGATCCCGACCCGATCCGCCACGGCCCGCGCTGTTTTCTCATTGTCACCCGTAGCCATGACAGGGACAATCCCAGACTCCTTCAATTTCTGGACAGCTTGCGCGGAGTCTTCCCTGATCGGGTCTTCTATTACGAAACACCCGGCTCGACGGCCTTCCTTTCGGACCTCCACGACGGTTCTTCCCGCTTCGAGGTCACTGGTATAGGCTGAAAAATCTTCCGGCTTGCCAACCACATAATCCTCTTCTTTTGCCTTGAACCTGATCCCTTCGCCGGAAGTTTCCTCGAAATCTTCCACTGCGACTGAAAGATTGTTTTTTTCGTCCTCGACCGCTGTAATCGCTTTTGCCAGGGGGTGATTGGATTGTTTTTCTGCGGCTATGACACAGGCCAGGTCCTCCGGTTGAAGGTCGTGCCGGACAACTTTGGGGCTGCCCACCGTGACGGTCCCGGTTTTGTCCACTACAACCACGCCTATATCCCTGGATGTCTGAATGGCTTCTGCGTTACGGATGATGAGCCCCTGCTTGTATGCGGCCCCGGTACCGGCCACAAGCGCCATGGGTATTGCAAGTCCCAGGGCGCAGGGACAGGCAATGACCAGCGTTGCCACAAAAACGAAAACCGCGAAAGATACAGCACCTTCCGTCTCCAGAACCCAGGGAAGCCAGCTTCTCGCGGCGTTGATAAAAGGCAGCATCAGGTCATAACGGAGGTACCAGAAAACAGCCGCAGATGCCGCAAGTACAAGAATTGTGGGGACAAAAAACAGCGTAATCCTGTCGGCAAGAGCCTGGATGGGAATTTTCGCTCCCTGGGCTTCCTGCACCAGGGAAATCATTTGCGAAAGGAAGGAATCTTCACCGGTTTTTGTTGCATTGACAACCAAAGGACCCGTCAGGTTGAGTGATCCCCCGGTGACTTCGTTTCCGGGTGTCTTTTCGAGGGGAATGGGCTCACCTGTGATCATCGATTCGTCGACGGAGGATCGACCCTTGGTTACTGTTCCATCGACAGGAATCCGTTCGCCGGGTTTTACGATAACCGTGAATCCTTCCTTGACGGCCTCTATGGGAACATTGAACTCTTCGCCTTCCTCTGTACGGATTCTGGCCTCCCTGGGCTGGATTTTAAGGAGTGACTTGACTTCCTTGGCGGCTCTGTCACGCAACCTGGATTCCACGTAACGACCGGTAATGTGCAGGGTCACGATCATGGCTCCTATGGACCCGAAGGAGGCCACCGGCAAGCCAAGGAAATTCAACACTGCGGTCACCCAGGATGCGACGGAACCGAAAAATATGAGCGTATCCATGTTCGTATGCCAGTGAACAAGCGCGATCCAAGCACCTTTGATCGTCTTGCGCCCCGCATAAAAGACCACGATCCCGCCTGCTATCACTTCAAGCAGCACGAACCATGGCATGTGTGCACCGACCATGTGGAGGATCATCAAAACAGAAAGGGGCACAGTGACCGAGAGGGCTACCAGCAGGTTTTGCCTTGCCTCGATGTAGCGTCTTTTTTCAAAGTCATCGACGGATTCGGTGGTTACTCCGTAACCGGCTTTTTCGACGGCTTCCTTGAGCCGTGTTTGAGGAACATCCTCGTCGAGTACCAGGAAAGCGGTGTCGGTGGCAAGGTTTACCGCCGCGAACCTTACGCCTTCCGTCTTCTGGAGGGCTCTTTCCACGTTCCTGGCACAGGTGGCACAGGTCATGCCCGTGATCCTTAGCGACCGCTTTTGTTCAAAATCTTTAGTATCTGAAAATTTTCTGTTATCGGCCATGGTTAAAACCACACCTCCAATGCCGTAAACTGGAACCAATATCCTGATTGCGATTTTATACCATGTTTGGTATATTCATCAAACAAAACGGTGGACGAGATGGAGAGATTTAATGAAACGTCTGATCGGAATCATCCTTCTGGTATTTGCCGCGGCAGGTTTTTTCGTTGCCGCAAAAGACATTGCCCGCATGCATGGGGGGGGTGTCAATGCCGATCAATTACCTCAAAGACCCCAGATAATCGATTCCACTGAACGTTGCAGCTGTGACGTGGAGGTGTTTTTTTTCTACGGAAGCGCAGAATGCCCTACCTGTAACATCATAAGAGAAGAAGCCTCAGAGGTCATCGGCTCCCTTGAAAAAGACGAGTTCGGCGGCGACTTACCCCGGATAATATGGAGCGAGGTCAACGTGGAGGAACCCGGAAACGAAAAGTACATTTTCGACTATGGTCTTTATACAACTACGATTGTCGTCCTGGACCGCAACAACCCCGAACGTTGGAAACGTCTGGACGAGGTCTGGAACCTGGCGTCAAACCGTGACCGGCTTTCAGATTTTCTTCGCAGCGAAATCGTGGAATTCTCAAAAGGGTGCGAGCGATGAACCTTCTTTTTCCGGCATTCTCCGCCCTGTGGATAGGCATACTGGCTTCCGTCAGCCCCTGTCCACTGGCATCGAACATAGCAGCTTTTTCCTTCATCGAAAAGGACTGCGGAAACAACCGTTCGGTCCTTTTGTCCGGGGTCGCCTACGCTCTAGGCAGGATGGTCACATTTTCGGTACTCGGGTTTTTCGTCGTAAACGGTGTCATGGCAATACCTTCGGTTTCCATGGCTTTGCAGCGCCACATGAACATGTTCCTGGGACCTATCCTGTTGGTTGTGGGCGTCTTTGTGCTTGATCTCCTTGAACTTCCGCCCTTTTCTTTTACAAAACGTATAAGGGACAATGCCCTTTTCAAAGGGCCTGGAGGCGCTTTTGTCATGGGTATCATATTCGCCCTGGCCTTGTGTCCCGTTTCGGCGGCCCTGTTTTTCGGAGGTCTGGTTCCACTTGCGGCAAAAGAATCCTCGCCCTTTTTTCTACCGGCGATTTTCGGCATAGGCACGGCACTTCCTGTTTCAGTGCTGGCTTTTTCGTTTTCTCTGGGGATTTCCGCACTATCGGCTTCGGAGGCATCTCTTTATGCCATACAAGAGAAGATCCGGATTTTGACTGGAGTCATATTAGTCGGAACAGGCATTTACTTTACCGTCTTCTATACTTTTAAGATTTTTTGACCCTTCCCGAGCAAACGGCGGTTTAGTGTATAATCTGTCCTCAAAGGTGCCGATTGGCTCCAAATCTTCCTTCCGGAGTGACTCTATGACCCAGGAAATCGTATCCGGCATTCCTGTTTTCGGCACCCTGGTAAACGCCGTCGCCATAGTAGCCGGATCTTTACCGGGATTGGCCATACATGTTGCCGGCGCTGTCCTTCGCCGCTTGCCTAGAAGCGTTTTTCCTGTAGCTCCGGGGCCGGGATAAACCTCCCGCTCACCAACAAGCGGCTTTATTTGCTATAATAAAAAAAACTGAATACCATAGTACAAAACAGGAGGTGTTCTTGTATGCGAACCTATCGATGTCTCCACTGTAAGCATACTTTCGAAGTGGAAGATATCGCGCCGGGCGTCAAATGCCCGAAATGCCTCAACCGTTTTGTAGAACTGGTCGAGGGGGAGCCCATCAAGGGGAAATCCTGGGGAGCCAAGAGTTTCAGCGTACCCAAGATAAAAAAATGACAATAACTCAAGTCGAATAAATTTTATATACGCACAAAGACGCGAGGGGAGAATGATTCCTTCGCGTTTTCATTCGGTAACGTTTCCATGGCTCTTCCAGCAGTACCCTAGAACCACAGCCTAAAAAAACAAAAACCCCGCTGGTACCTCTCGTGGAGAGGTGTTAAGGTAGTTGTGGAATCAACAAAACCTAAACCAACGGGGTGATTTATATGTTACACCAGAACAGACAGGCTTTCCACTATGA
>JAHDOX010000071.1 GCA_018434645.1 Synergistales bacterium
GGCTCGACGTACTGTTATGAATAGTGTTACCCTTTCTTACTGGAAGAACAGAAGGAGGCGTTTAGCATGTGTCAGGTAATTACTCCCGATCCATCCGGCATGCACAGCCATGTGGAAGACCCGCTCTCAATCGCCGAACTCCTCAGGGAAACTCTTTCGGAGGAACTTCAGGCGATGAACAACCTTTCGGCGCGGTGGCACATGATAGAGGACGAGTCGACCGCCCACGCCCTGGAGCATCTCATAGCCAAAAAGCGCGAAATGCTGAGGGATCTGTGGGACCTGCTGAGGGATGTTGAAGCACGGGCTTTCGCGAGCGATGGATCTCATCACGGACATACCCATCCACACACGCACAGTTGAATTTGCCGGTAAACTTTAATATCCTTCCAAAAAACCACTTGACAGTGGCGGTGATATTTACGCGCCGCTGTCAAGTGGTTTTACTTGACACCGTTCAGACCATTCCCTATAATCTCCCTGCTTGACGCGAGGGAGGAAAGCCAGTGGACGACGACCGGTTGCTCAAAAAGATCCGGCTTGACCGTTTATACGATATCTATGGCCCGCTCCTGACTGAGAAGCAGCGGGAAGTCTTCATGCTTCATCACGAGAGGGACTTGTCCCTCTCTGAAATCGCAGATTCATTGGGCATGAGCCGGCAAGGCGTTCACGACCTTTTTCAACGCTCCAGGGAACGCCTTGAGGAAATCGAAGACCGGCTCGGGTGCCTGGAACGTGAAACCCGCTTTGTGAAAGCCCTGGAAAGTGTTCTTCACTGGTGCTCAGGTAATGGGGTGACCTTGCCTCGGGAGTTAAGGGAAAATCTGGAGGACCTTGCAGGATTCGAAGGAACAGGGGGAACAAGCAGACGAAATGTTTGATTCTTTGCGAAACCGTCTTGATAACATCTTTGGGAAACTTCGCGACAGGGGAAAACTGACGGAGCAGGACGTAACGGAAGCTACCAGGGAAGTCCGCAGGGCACTGCTTGAAGGTGACGTCAATTACAAGGTAGTCAAGGATCTTGTGGACCGCATCAGGGAGAGGGCTCTTGGAAAATCGGTTCTTGAATCCATAACTCCTGCTCAGCAGGTACAGGCAATAGTCTACGAAGAGATAACTGCCCTTATGGGCGGAAAGACCAGAGGCGGACTCGACTACGCTCCTATGCCCCCTACAAAATGCCTCCTGGTCGGGCTACAGGGCGCGGGTAAAACTACAAGCTGTGTCAAGATAGCCAAAGGTATATCCGGCAGGCACAAACCACTCGTGATAGCCTGCGACCTGAAACGACCCGCCGCGGTAGAGCAGCTTTCCATATTGGCCACTCAGGCAGGGATAGGGTTTTTCGGACCCGAACCCGGAGAAAAAGACGTAATCTCCCTGGTTAAAAAGGCTACCGAATACGCCAGGGATCGCTTGTATGACGTGCTCCTTTTCGACACTGCCGGCAGGCTCCACATGGACGAGGACCTGATGACCGAACTGGAGGAGATGAAAAAGGAGCTGAAACCACGGGAAATACTGCTAGTCCTTGATGCCATGACAGGTCAGGAAGCAGTCGACGTGGCGAAGTCGTTTCATGAAAGGCTCGGCCTGACCGGGCTTGTAATGACCAAGCTCGATGGGGACGCAAGAGGCGGAGCTCTTCTGAGCGCAAAGGCTGTCGCCGACGTCCCAGTCAAGTTCGTCGGTACGGGGGAGCGAATCGAGGACCTTGAAGCCTTCGACGCCGGCCGCATGGCCCAAAGGATCCTTGGCATGGGTGATGTGGCCGGACTGGCCGAAAAAGTGCGCCAGGCCACGGAAGGCGCAGATGTGGAGCAGATGGCCAGATCCCTTAAAAAGGGCCGGTTCACCCTGGAGGACATGTTGCAGCAAATCAGGCAACTTCAAAAAATGGGTCCGCTCGACAAGGTTATCGATATGATACCAGGAGCCAACAGGATTAAAGGCCTGGCCAATGCCGAGGTCGACCCTTCCCGGATAAAGCGCATCGAGGCCGTCATCCTCTCGATGACCCCGGAAGAACGCAGAAATCCCAAGATCATAAAGGGCAGCAGGAGGCGTCGGATTGCAAGAGGCTCGGGAACGACGGTCCAGACCGTAAACCAGGTACTGGCACAACATAAGCAGATGCAGGAACTGATGAAAAGGTTTGGCAAAAACGGAAAAAGGATGAAGCTTCCGGGCGGCTTGCCTTTTTAGAAGCAAAAACGAGCAGGGTCCGTTCCGGTAATATGAACCAGCTAAAAGCGAAATTCAGGAGGTGCATTGTGTATGGCGGTAAGAATGAGGTTGGCCAGGCATGGAAGAAAGAAACGCCCCTTTTACAGGCTCGTGGTAGCCGATCAAAGGGCTCCGAGGGATGGGGACTACATCGAGCAGATCGGTACCTATGACCCCATGAAGGAACCATCGGAGATTAAAATCGAGGAAGAGCGTGCGCTGTACTGGCTCGGCAACGGCGCACTACCGTCCGAGACGGCCCGGTCGCTTCTGGTCAAATGCGGAATATGGGAAAAGTTTGCGGCCGGCAAGAAGAAGTAGGCGAGGCCTATGCCTGATTATGAGGAACTTGTTGGCTTCGTGGTAAAAAATTTGGTCACCAAGCCCGAAGAAGTCCGGATACAAACGCAGCGTACCGAATCAGGGGTAGTCAATTTGTCGGTAAAAACCGCTCCCGAGGACATAGGTCGAGTCATCGGAAAACGCGGGGCCACGATAAACGCGATAAGGATGATAGCCAAGGCTGCGGCGGTCAAACCTGGTGACAAAGTCGACGTTGATATCCTGGAAGAATGAGGTGTCGGAATTGCCGGGGACGAAAACGGTAACGATCGGAAAAATCGCAGGAGCGCACGGGGTCAGGGGTGAATTCAGAATAGTCCCTCTGACCGACTTTCCGAGCCGCTTCGAAGAAATGGGCCGGTTGGAGCTGTACAGCCCCGAAGGCGGGCACAAGATGAGCCTCGATATAGAGTCCATGCGCTTTCAGGAAGGAAAAGGCGTGTACCTCGCCAAAGCCTCAGGGATAGTTGACCGCGAAGGTGCGGAAGCGATGAAGGGCCTTTCCATCATGATATCCGCGCAAGAAAGGGTAAGTCTTCCCGAGGATGCTTTCTGGGTTGACGATATCCTGGGGCTTTCCGTGAAAGACGAGGAAAGCGGAGAGATTTTGGGCGTGATATGCGAAATTTTCCCCACCGGTGGCAACGATGTGTACGTTGTAAAGACGCCGGAAGGCAGTCAAAAGATGCTCCCGGCGATCCGCGAAGTCGTCAGGTTGGTAGACCTCGAAAGAGGCGTTATCCTTGTGCGCCTCCTCGACGGACTGTGGGACTGATGAAGTTTTCAGTGATCAGTGCCTTTCCTGAATATTTCGAGACTTTCTTCAATTCAAGCATCATTGGGAAAGCTGTGCAAAGAGGTCTGATCAGCTACGAATTACTGAATCCAAGGGACTTTGCAGAAGGGCCCCACAGGCAGATCGATGATTACGCCTACGGCGGCGGCGGAATGGTGATGATGGCCGAACCGCTCGCCCGTGCGGTGGATGTAGCGGGTAAAAGTGACGCTAAGGTGATTTTGATGAGTCCTCAGGGCAGAAAAATGGACCAGGGACTCGTGGAAGAGCTTTCAGTATGCGATCATATAATACTGGTCTGCGGCCATTACGAGGGCATAGACGAACGGTTTGTAGAATCTTTCGTGGATATGGAGGTTTCCCTTGGTGATTTCGTCCTCACGGGAGGCGAAATCCCGGCAATGGCGCTTATGGATGCCCTTTCAAGGCGAGTTCCGGGAGTAGTCGGAAAGGACGAGGCCGTTCGTGAAGACTCCTTTTACAGAGGCATGCTGGACACGCCCCATTACACGAGACCGCCCGAGTGGCGTGGCATAAAAGTGCCCGAGGTGCTTCTGAGTGGAAATCATGGAGCCGTCGAGACCTGGAGAAGGAAAGAAGCCGTGCGCCGCACCCTCGAAAGAAGGCCGGATATTGTAGAAGATGCCGATGTGCGACCCTATCTTCAAAGGAATGTTTACGTCCTTTTGTATCTTGAGCCTTTTGAAAAGACCGGATATGGTGCCGGGTTAACCGAAATCGTAAGGGATACGCGTGTGATGGGATGCAATAAATTGTTTCTGGCATCAGCCGAAGACGGAGGCAAAACGGCCGCAGAACAGGTGAAAAAACTGAAAGAAATTCTTCCTGGGATATGTGCCCCGTCTTTCCTTAAATCTGTGAAAGGGATCGAAGAAGCAGCCGAATGGGTGCGCAGGAAAGAAAAACTTGAACCAATCGTAATCGATGTCGGGTTTTTCTCGAAAGACCGGGTAACCGACCTGAAGCGGGTCAAAAGAAAGGTTCTGGAGGACGAAAGACCGGTGATCTTTACGTTCGGCCGCCCGAACGACGGTTCGGAAGCCGCACACCAGGAAAAGGACCCATGCAAAAAAGAGGAACAGCGGGAGTTTCTGTCTCTTCATGGGAGCCTAACAGTTGTTTTGGAAAGGTTTTTCGGGTTTTGCCGTTGTTAGAAAGAATGAATGTTCCTACTGGGAGGGATACAGGATGGATCAAAAGATAGCTCTTGTTGAAAACAAGTTCACCCGTAGCGATGTCCCCGAATTCCGTGCCGGTGATACCGTCAAGGTGCATGTCAGGGTAACGGAAGGAAACAGGGAACGCATCCAGGTTTTTGAAGGGGTGGTAATCGCCAGGAAACACGGAGGTTCCCGGGAGACCTTTACCGTAAGGAAAGTCTCTGGAGGCATCGGTGTGGAGAGGATTTTCCCGCTTCATTGTCCGTCCATCGATCACATCGAGGTCGTAAGACACGGACGGGTGCGCAGGGCCAAACTTTACTACCTCAGGAAGCGAAGTGGAAAAGCGGCTCGCATCAGGGAACGCCGTTTCTAGTAAAAGCGATCGGGACAGGGGAGCAGGGCCGGGCCGCGCGCCTTTAGCGCGGCAAGGCCCTTTTTTATAAATATTTTACGAACCTGAGCCAGGTTACGGAGGAGTCCATGCAAGGCCTTTTCATGGTTTTACCGCTTTTTTTGGTTATCATCATTGGACACGCCATCCGCAAGGCAGGACTGTTGTCGAAAGAATCAGCCAGCCAGCTGACCAACATGCTCTATTGGGCTGTCTTGCCCATTCTGCTTTTCAGGACAACCCTCAGGGTTGGGTCGGGTATTTTCGACAACATCAACCTTTTCTGGGCCATTCATGTAACCTTTCTGGCAGTTCCCGCCATTGCCTGGGCCGGGTCGCGTTTCCTGCGCAAGAAGCAGCCAATGAAGCAAAGGGCTGTAACGGTCCTGGTATCTGTAAGGGCTAATAATATTTTCATGGGTATTCCCGCCGTCACGCTGGCTTTCAATGAAGCGGGTCTCGAAGCCGTAACCCTTTATTTGGCTGTCGGACTTCTGGGGTACAATCTTATTTCCCTGACATGGGCACAAGTCGCTATTTCAGGAGGTTTTTCACTGAAAGCCCTGGGAAAGACTGCGAAAGGGATATTGAAAAACCCCCTTGTGTGGGGGTGTTTTCTCGGGATCGCGGCCTCTTTCCTTGGTTTTAAGGAACTTCCGTCAATCCTTGATACCTCGTTCAGGATCATTGGCGATACAGCGAGCGGACTCGCGCTGTTGGCCCTGGGGGCAAGCCTGGAGTTCGGGCACCTGATGAAAGCGGTAAGAAACACCTGGGTGGATTCCCTGTTCAAGCTCATGGTCCATCCCGCACTTGTCCTTTTGGCTTTTTACGTGTGGCCTGTTGAAACGGTGCTGAGAGATTCCGTGGTACTTGTTTCGGCCATGCCTTCAGCGGTAAATAATTTTATTATAGCCAGCGGAATGGGCATGGATGAAGAATATGCCGGAGAAGCCGTGGCGGCGACTACACTTTTATCGGTAGTGAGTCTCCCGTTTTGGGTTCACCTGCTTACGTTGTGGTTGTAAAATCACCTGTCGGTGAACCAAGTGAAGGTTGACGCCTGATGGGATCTCTCATATAATGA
>JAHDOX010000030.1 GCA_018434645.1 Synergistales bacterium
AGGAACGGGAGGCAGGAAGGAACATGGAAAAGAGGAAGACACGGGTTGTAGTGGCGAAGCCCGGGCTTGACGGACACGACCGGGGAGCGAAGGTAGTAGCCAGGGCGCTCAGGGACGCGGGCATGGAGGTTATTTACACGGGTTTGCGACAGAGCCCCGAGAGCATTGTCGAGACGGCGATCCAGGAGGATGCCGACGCGATAGGTATCAGCATCCTGAGCGGTGCACACGAGCATTATTTCAAGGCGATCATCGATCTTCTGAGGGAAAAGGGAGCGGAAGACATCATAGTATTCGGTGGAGGAGTCATTCCCGAGGATGACATCCCCAAGCTTAAGGCTATGGGAGCGGGGGCTATTTTCGGCCCGGGAACGCCTACTAAAGAATGCATACGATGGCTCGAAGAGGCGGTGGCATCCAAAAAGAGCGCCTGAGTACGAAATCGGGCAAATCGTAGGTTTTTTGGTACTTTTGAGTGTTCCGCTTTTCTTTAGATGGTACCTTCTGCCATGGAAAAGTTTGGCGGTAATGTACAAAATGACTTTCGACGAGTCCTCAAAGAGGAACTCCGAAGGGGCTGGGGGGACAGTTTATGAAACCTACTGCTGTAGATCACATAGGGATTGCCGTTAAAAGCATCGAGGAAGCTTTGACTTTCTGGGAGAAAACCCTGGGCATATCCTGCACGGGAGTGGAAGAAGTGAGCGAACAGAAGGTCAAGACGGCTTTTTTGCCGCTCGGGGATACGGAGATAGAGCTTCTTGAACCGACAGCCGAAGATAGTCCCGTAGCCAAATTTATCGAAAAAAAGGGCGAAGGCATTCACCATCTTGCTATCAGGGTGGAGAACCTTGAAGAGGCTCTTGAAACCATGAAGGCGAGGGGGATGCGCCTTATAGACGAGAAACCGCGTTATGGTGCCGGAGGGGCAAAGATAGCCTTTGTACACCCGAAGACTGCGGGCGGAGTTTTGCTTGAGTTGAGTGAGCGGGAATAAATCGCCCGATTTTATGTAAAGGAGGAAGGGACATGTCGGAACGAACGATAAGCGAGCTGTGCGAAGAACTTTTGGCCCGCCGTGAAGCTGCAGAAAGCGGAGGCGGAGCGAAGGCGATCGAGAAACAACATGCGAAAGGAAAGTTAACCGCCCGTGAGCGCATCGACAAGCTCCTTGATGCGGGGAGTTTTGTCGAGCTCGATGCCTTCGTGGAGCATCGGTGCACGAGCTTCGGGATGGAAAAGAAAGTCTATCCCGGAGACGGAGTAGTGACCGGGTACGGGACGGTCGACGGAAGACTGGTATATGTTTTTAGCCAGGACTTTACCGTAATGGGCGGTTCCCTGGGAGAGATGCACGCAAAGAAGATCTGCAAAGTCATGGATCTGGCGATGACCAACGGCGCGCCCGTGATAGGGCTAAACGACAGCGGCGGAGCCCGCATCCAGGAGGCGGTCGACAGCCTCTCCGGGTACGGGAACATCTTCTACAGGAACACCATCGCCAGCGGAGTTGTCCCACAGCTTTCGGTGATTGTTGGTCCCACCGCCGGCGGAGCGGTTTATAGTCCGGCCCTGACCGACTTCATATTCATGGTGGACAAAATCGGGATCATGCATATTACCGGCCCTGCGGTAATAAAAGCCGTTACCGGCGAAGACGTGACGAGCGAGGAAATAGGTGGGGCGAGGGCACATAACCAGATCTCCGGAAACGCCCACTTTTTCGCTGCAAACGAGGATGAATGCTTCGAACAGATACGCAAGCTCCTGTCGTACCTTCCAAACAACAACATGGAAGAACCCCCCTTCGTGGAAACCGATGACGACGTAAACAGGGCAGACATCGAACTGCGCGATATAGTTCCTACCAACCCGAACAGGGGCTATCATGTCCAGGATGTCATTCGCCGCGTCGTAGACGACGGCGACTTCTTCGAAGTGCAGCCCATGTATGCCAAGAACATCGTTACCGGATTCGCCAGGGTAGGCGGTTACGTAATCGGCATAATAGCCAACCAGGCGGCGGTCATGGCGGGCTGCCTGGATATAGATGCTTCCGACAAGGCCAGCCGGTTTATCAGGTACTGCGATGCCTTCAACATTCCCATTGTCACTTTCGTGGATGTTCCGGGGTACCTCCCGGGGAAAGCGCAGGAGCTCGGCGGTATCATCAGGCATGGAGCAAAACTCCTTTATGCCTACAGTGAAGCCACGGTTCCCCTGATTACAATCGTTCTCAGGAAAGCCTACGGTGGAGCCTATCTGGGAATGTGCAGCAAAGACCTCGGAGCCGACGTGGTCCTGGCCTGGCCCCAGGCTGAAATAGCCGTAATGGGGGCCGAAGGGGCGGCCAACATCATCTTCAGGAAGGAAATCGAAGAGTCTGAAGACCCCCAGGCAGAACGTGCCAAAAAGATCGAAGAGTACAGGGAAGCTTTTGCCACGCCTTATCCTGCAGCGCGGCGTGGATTCGTCGACCGTGTCATATTCCCCGAGGAAACTCGCAAGGAGCTTTTCCAGGCCCTCGTACAGACCGAGGGCAAACGCGAGCTTCGTCCCAGGCGCAAGCATGGCGTCATGCCGAATTAGGCCCGGGGAGGTGACGGAATGGAACTCACTCGACTGGCGGAACGGTTTTCGGAAGGCATAGGAGGGGCTGCGGCTTTGGCTTTTATAGCCTTTTCCGTGGTGTTCATGGTCCTGATCGGCCTAACACTTATCATTTTCGCCGTGCGGTTTCTGGCAGCAGGAGGTGGCAAGACCGCCGGCAGAGGCGGACCTGCCAAACCGAAACCGGAGCCGCCGAAAGTGGCACCGGGAAAAAGCCCTGCCTCCGAAGGCGGCGCCGACGGGGCGCTTGTTGCGGCTATAGCGGCGGCGGTTGCGGCTTCGGGTGGAGGCGTTGTTACTGCGGTACGTAAAGTGACACCGATCGGCAGGGCCATAGGTCGCGGCAAGTCCTGGAAGCTGGCGGGCAGGGCCGACCTTATGGAAGGCATGGACTAGATATTCTCTTTAAATGGAAAAAGGAGGAACGGGAATGGGACGTAAATACAGGATCACAGTGAACGGAACAAGCTACGAAGTGGAAGTCGAGGACCTCGGTGCCGGTGGAGGTTCGGCAACCCAGACTGCTCAACCTGCAAGCCCTGCCCCTGTGGCGAGGACCGAGCCAGCGGCTGCACCGAAAGCCGCGCCTGCTCCGGCTCCAGCGCCTGCACCCGCGGCTCCAGCTGCGGCTGGAGGCGTTGAAGTAGAAGCCCCGATGCCAGGTAAAGTGCTCAAGGTAGCCGTTTCTGTGGGGGCGCAGGTTTCCGAGGGGGACCTTCTGCTTGTGCTGGAAGCCATGAAGATGGAAAACGAAATCCAGGCTCCTTCGGCCGGTACGGTCAAGGAAATAAAGGTGAAAGACGGGGATCCGGTCAACACGGGTGATGTGCTCGTGGTGCTTGGATAGGACCCGCGCCGGAAAGGTGAGGGGCAATGGGACTTTATTTCAAGGCATTGTCAACGATCCTGTCGCAATCGGGTTTCGCAGGGCTGACATGGGGCAACATCCTTATGCTCGTGGTGGCTTTCGTGCTTCTTTATTTGGCCATCGCGAAAAACTTCGAGCCCCTGCTTTTGGTCCCAATCGCGACAGGGTGCATCCTGGTGAATATCCCGTTATCGGGGATAATGGACGAAGGCGGGTTCCTGAGATACGTTTTCTATGGGGCGGAACACGAAATCTATCCCGTGATTATCTTCATGGGAATCGGGGCGCTTACTGATTTTTCCCCGCTTTTGGCAAACCCTGTCACGTTTCTTCTGGGTGCTGCTGCCCAGCTTGGGGTATTTATTGCGCTTTTCGGTGCCCTGATGTTGGGCTTTACCGTTCCGGAAGCAGCGTCGATTGCCATAATCGGTGGCGCCGACGGCCCTACTTCGATCTACCTTACGATGAAACTGGCACCGCAGATCCTGGGAGCGGTGGCGGTTGCCGCCTATACCTACATGGCCCTGGTGCCTATGGTTCAGCCGCCGGTTATAAAATTGCTGACCACTAAGAAAGATCGTGCCATCCGCATGGATGCGCTCAGACCGGTAACCAAGAGGGAACGCATACTCTTCCCTATTATCGTAACCGTGGCTGCGGGGCTTATTCTGCCTGCATCGGTACCGCTTATAGGCATATTGATGTTCGGGAACCTCTTGAAGGAATGCGGTGTAACGGAGCGGCTTAACCAGTCTGCACAGAACGAGATCCTTAACGCCACGACCATCTTCCTGGGGCTTTCCGTCGGTTCGACCATGGGAGCGGAGGCTTTCTTGACCCTGTCGACGATCAAGATCATCGTTCTCGGGCTTATCGCTTTCATGTTCTCGACGGCAGGGGGCACGCTTTTTGGCCAGCTTATGAAGGTGCTTTCCGGAGGAAAGATCAACCCCATGATAGGCGCGGCAGGAGTTTCGGCCGTACCCATGGCGGCCAGGGTGGTGCAGAGAATCAGCGCGAAAGAGAATCCATCAAACTTCCTCCTCATGCATGCCATGGGGCCGAATGTGGCGGGAGTCATCGGCACGGCCGTCGCGGCCGGCGCCATGCTTACCTTGCTCAGTTCCTGAAAACGCAACTGAAAAGGGAAAACGAAAGACAAAGAAGGCGCTGGGAAACCCCGCGCCTTCTTTGCGATTTACTGCAAAGGGGTGTCTAGACGGGAAGCACCAAGACAGGCGAGGTGGAACGTTCGATGACGGGTTCTGCGGTGCTTCCGATAAGCAAGTTCCACAATTCCCCGTGGGTGGAAAGGCCGACAACCACGAGTTTGGCGCCGATCAGGGCACACTGCTTTAGGATTTCCTCCTCCGGTTCTCCACTGACAAGAACGGCTTCGGTTGACGGGTTCCACTCCCTTACGGCGAGTTTTACCTCTTCGAGGGCTTCAGAGGCTGTCCTGAAAATCTCATCGGAGGTTCCGGGATCCTCCAGGACTACGGAATGAAGGAGCGTAAGCCTGGTTTTGAAACCTTCCAATATAGGCCTGAGCTGTGTAAGCATGGAGTCGGTCCTTTCCGGCGACAGATCTGTGCAAAGGATTATTTCCTCGAAAGGGTCGTCCGGAGGGATTCTGTCTTCGGGGCATTTCGCGATAAGATGGGGAATCGGTAACATACGTATGAAAGGCGTAACCTTCTCGTGTACGGAAGTAAAAAGGACCGATGCACTGCAGCCGGCAGAATGAGCAAGATCCGGGAGTAACTCTTTCGCGTCGCCCGTTTCGAGGAAAATGGAATTTTTTATATTCCTTGCCGAGAGATCTTCGCTGATTCTCTCCAGGAAGTCCTCGGCGTCGCGGGTTATCTCGGGAGTCCTGACACCTGCTGCCGGGTCGATTACGTGGGCGATCAAAATTTCCGAGCTGCCCATGAGAAGATTTCTCATGGTCCATTCGAGTCCTTTCAAAGACAATTCAGAAAGATCTGTAGGATACAATAGTTTACGAAACATGGCTCAAGCCCCCTTTTTGTACTATGTCTTTTTAGTCTATCAAACGAGAGAGACGCGTCAAGAAGTCAAACCTGGCAGGTGTGACCATGAACTACAAAGACAAAAAGAATTTATCGATGGAACTTATCTGGCGAACGATACTTTTATTCCGGTGGATCCTCTGGCATCTTCCGCATAGGTGGGCTCTTTACCTGGGGACCGCTATTGGTTGGATCGTCTGGGCCCTTAGCAAAAGGCGCGTCGACAGGGCCGAAGCACGATGTGTACGTGCCCTTGGCGTCGGTGTCAGTCTGGCACGTGAGGTAGTGAAAAGTTCCTACCTGAATCTGGGAAAAAG
>JAHDOX010000116.1 GCA_018434645.1 Synergistales bacterium
CCATCCCTTCAGTACTTTTTCAGCGTCCCAGGTATCTCATCGGATCCCGTGCTTCTCCATTGACCCTTACCTCGAAGTGCAAATGCGGCCCCGTGGTTACCCCGGTCCTGCCCACGCTCCCGATTCTCTGCCCGACCTTGACTCCTAGCCCTTCCTGTACATGAATTCTCGAAAGATGGGCGTAGACGGTGGTGAGATCGCTTCCGTGGTCTATTATGATTACCTGGCCGTAGCCTCGCAGCCATCCAGCATAGAGCACCTCTCCGGATTCGGCGGCTCTGACGGGATCCCCCTCACGGCCATCTATATCTATGCCCGTATGCATGGTCTTGGTCTTGAACGTCGGGTGCACGCGCATGCCGAAAGTGCTCATTATTTCGCCTTTGACAGGCCATTGAAGCTTCCCGCCTTTGTAAGTGAGTGCAGCCCTGTTACGCGCCGCCGCCAGCTGCCTTTTTCTTTCCAGAAGCTGCTTGATCTTGTTCTGCAATTCCTTTTCTGCCTGCTGGAGTTCACGCATGGCGCGTGTATGGGCTTCTTTCCTCTCGGACAGGGAATCCAGCATGCTTTCCCTTTGCTTTTCTGCGGCTTTCAGCGCCCTTTTTTTCTCCTCCAGGTCCGTCCTCTGTTGCTGAAGAGTCTTTTTTTGATACTCCAGCTCTGCCCTGGCAGCCTGAAGTTTTTTTGCCGACTGGGACAGCTCCTTTATGATCTGCTGGTCCTGTCTTGCTATTTTCGACAGAAGATAGGAATTGGTCATGGCTTCGTGAGCATTTACAGCCGAAAACAACAGGTTGAAATTGGCCACATTGCCGTATTTATATATCGCGACAATTCTTTCCCCAAAAACGTTTTTCGTCAGCTCTATCTGCTTTTCCGTCCTGGCAATCTCTTCTTCCGTCTCTTTTATCTTGAGCCGGGCATGCTCTTCCTTTAAAGAGACGAGACGAATTTGCTGCTCCAAAAGGGTGATGTTCTGGTTGATCTGCGAAATATCATTGAGTATGAATTTCTCCTTTTTTTTCGTTTGAATTACTTGCCGCTGGTGATATTCAATTTGCCTTTTTATTGTCTCCAGCCGTTTTTCCTCGCTATTTATGGTTCCCTCAAGCTGTGAGATATCGGCCGCATCAGCAAAGGGAATCCCTGCAAATAGCACCTGCAGAAGACAAATCAACAAAAAAAGCCGCCAAATCTTCCCGAATGTCCGTATCTTTGGCAATGAGAACATTCCTCCGCACCCCCCAGTTTTACTGGGGCCGTGTTGCCGCCCTGATGAATTTGGAAACAGCCAACCAACTGCAAATCCATCCAATTGTAACCCCGCCGCCCACCAAGACAATACCCAGCCTCAAAACAAGCTCGCGGTCTTTTATCAGCGTCAAAAACGGCAACGAATGAATCAAGGCATTTATGGCATAACCATATGAAAAATAAAGAATCCCGCTCGCAAACAACGCACCTAAAACTCCAAGGGTGACTCCCTGAAGGACAAAAGGAAAAGCGACAAAGGCGGGCGTGGCGCCCACAAGGAGCATCGTCTCGATTTCGTCTTTTCTGGCATAAACGCTTATCCTTATAGTATTGAAAAGCACAAGAGAAGCCGCCGCAATGCAAATGACCAAAATAACCATAGACAAGCGGGAAACAAAAGAAGATATCTTCCCCAGACGATCCGCCAGCTCCCCTGAATACACCACGTCGTCTACTTCCGGCATCGCTATAAGTTCCCTGGCGACAACCGTGGCGAACTCGGCCTTTTTCACCTGGACCTGCACGCTGGCGGGAAGCGGATTGTCACCCAGTAATGTCACGGCATCAGCCTGGCTACCCAATCTTGCCTTGAGGCTTTCGAGCGCCTGCTGAGGCGTAATCGTCTCGACTGAAGCCACGCATTCCATGGCCTGCATTTTCCCGGCCACAGTCCGCATCGATTCTTCTCCGTCCTTTACGTAAGCCTGCACAAACAGGTTGCTTTCCACTCCCGCAATCATAGCCCTGGTGTTCATGACGAAAAGGACGCTTGCACCAACGAGATAAAAAACCGCCACCGCTGTTACAAAAGTCAGGACGCTTAGACCGAGGTTTCGAGCAAGAAGACGCCAGGTGTCGCGGAGAATATATCTAAAGATCGCCATCCGCCTCGTACCTGCCTTTCCTTTCGTCCCTGACAACGCGTCCTCTCCTGATGCCTACGACACGTTGCCTGAATTCGTCGACTATATACTGATTATGAGTGGCCACCAGTACCGTCGTTCCCGAGGCATTGATCGAAAGGAGTATGCTCATGATATCTTCCGCCGTAGCTAGGTCAAGGTTGCCCGTTGGTTCGTCTGCGAGCAATATGCCGGGGCAGTTTACCATAGCTCTTGCGATGGCGACTCGTTGTTGCTCTCCGCCCGAAAGTTGTTCAGGGTATAGATGCCGTCTCCTCCAGAGGCCAAGCCTGTCCAGAATTTCTCCGGTCCTTTCCCGAACGAGGTTTTTCGGCATGCCTATGGCTTCCTGCACAAAGGATATGTTTTCATAGACCGTAAGGCCTTCTATCAATCTGAAATCCTGAAATACCACCCCTATGTCACGTCTGTAGTAGGCAAGGTCGATAGCACCAAGGGAACGCAAATTGCAATCACCTACTGTTATTTGCCCTTTGGTAGGGACAAGTTCACGGGTTATCAGTCTCATTAGCGTCGTTTTCCCCGATCCGGTCGGTCCTACAAGGTAAACAAAGTCGCCCTGGGGTATCGTCAGGTAGACGTCACGAAGTGCGACTATATCGGGATAAAACTGCTTGGTGACTCCCGAAATCCGGATCTCCATCACGACCTCCTGCGTAGCGCCCAAACTTGAGCGGCGGCTCCGACGATCTCGCGGTAAGTCAAACCATAATATTCCTGTAATTCTTTTGGACTACCGCTTTGCCCATACCTGTCGTTGATAGCTACCGACCTCATCGGCACCGGAAACCCTGTAGCCGTCAATCTTGCCACTGCCTCGGACAGGCCTCCGATAACATTGTGTTCTTCTGCCACAACACAACAACCCGTCCTGCGGAGGGACGAAAGAATGAGCTGTTCAGGAAGGGGCTTTATGCTGTAGCAGTCAATTATTTCGGCATTTATACCCTGTTTCTCGAGGATCTCTGCGGCCTTGATCGCCTCATTAACCATTATGCCACAGGTACAGAAGGTTACTCCGTCACCCTCCTTGAGCATCCGTCCACCTCCTGCCTCGAAATCCCTTTCGCTATTTTCATACACCTCTGGGACAGGTTCACGCCCAAGCCGCAAATAGACCGGACCTTCTATCTCGGCCGAAAGAAAGGTAAGTTCCCTTGCCGCCACAGCGTCGGCCGCTACAAGGACATTCATGTTCGGGAGGCTCCTCATGAGAGCTATATCCTCCGTCGCCTGGTGTGTAATGCCATCCTCTCCGACGGTAATGCCCCCGTGAGTCCCCACCAGTTTGACATTCAGGCCCGGCATGGCAACTGTAGTCCTGATCTGGTCGAAGGCCCTGGTCACGAGAAAAGCCGCGAAAGAGCAGGCGAAAGGGACTTTGCCGCACAAGGCCATCCCCGATGCGGACTGCACCAGGTCCTGTTCGGAAACTCCGACGTTGAAGAACCTGTCGCCGAACTGCCCGGAAAACGCCGAAGCCCTGGTCGAGGAGGCAAGGTCGGCATCCAGTACCACTATGTCTTCACGGAGCGAACCCAGCTTCAACAGGGCTTCACCGAAGGCGTCACGGGTACTTTTCATAGGGTTCACCACTCTCTGTTTCTTCTGCGTAATCCTCGGACATGTTTTCCAACTCCCCCAGGGCTTCCTCCATGCTATGTCTTCCCAAAGGTTCGGCGGGGCGTCTCCTGAATTTTTCAGCGATGGTTACACCTTTACCGGGTTTGGTTACCGCAAGAATCACTGTAGGGGTCCTGTCATTTGAAAGCGCGTCATTCATGGCTTTTTCAATACTTTCCATTTCGTGGCCATCACATTTCACCGTGGCCCAGCCGAAAGCCTCGAATTTAGCCGCAACGGGCTCGATGCCTTTTATCTTCGAAACGGAGCCTTCCATCTGGACTCCATTCAAGTCGACTATAGCTACAAGATTGCCGAGCCTCCAATGGGAGGCGGTCATTGCTGATTCCCAGACTGACCCTTCCTGGAGTTCCCCGTCACCAAGGATCGCGAAGACTCTGGAATTTTTCGAGTCAAGTCTAAGGGCAAGAGCCATTCCGCCGGCTATACCCAACCCCATGCCCAAAGACCCGCTGGGTGCGTCTACTCCCGGGGTTCTCGGGTATTCAGGGTGTCCCTGCAGCATAGAACCCAGACGTCGGTAATTCCAGAGTTCGTCCCTGTCGAAAAAGCCCCGGTTTGCAAGTACTGCATACAAAGCCGCACAACTATGGCCCTTGCTCAACACAAGGCGGTCACGGTCGGACCACAGGGGTTGCTCAGGACGGATTCTCATCTTTTCCCAGTACAGGTAAACCAGAATATCCACCACAGACAGGGAAGACACAAGATGGCCTGCTTTCGCGACTCCAATCATGCGGACTATGTCCTTTCGGACAGTCAGCGTCGTCTTTTCAAGAGTTTTTTTCCGTTCAGCATTCATGGCTTCACTTGCTCCTTCCCGGGAAAACCTTTTCGAGGGTATCTCGCATTGTTACAGTCAATGCTTCACGGGTTTCTGCAAGTCGCCCAGGCAGGTCGTCATCGCAGGCTTCCAATGCAGGCAACATGCCGAACCCGCTCCATTGAGGAAGGTGCCATTCATTTGCGAAGGAGGAGACTTTCGGATCATATGGTACGGCAACACAGCTATGCCCCATCATAACGGAGAGGACGCAGAAATGAAGTCGCATTCCGAAAGCAGCTGAAGCATCGGCCCACACTTTATACGCACCGTTGCTGGATGTTATTAGCCTGATCTCTTTAAAGCGTATGATACCTTTTCGCTGCAAATCAGTCATGCATCGCTCGTCTTCAGGCGAAAGCGCCACCCCGATAATTTTTTCGCCTGAACGCGAGGCGTATTCCTGGACGGCCGCGGCCGTCTTTTCAGGGAGGTCGTTCTTCCAGGGTCTGACGTTAAGCAGGATGCTTCCACCCCTCCGAGAACGCCCGGTTTCATCGGAAAGGGCGAAAGCCGGGTCTGGAGCTAGTCCGGTATCAAGGCCTTTTTTCAACAGCCATTCAACCGAAAGCCTGTCGCGCACCACCCGAACCCTGCAGCGACGAAACGCATCAAAGGCAAGGTACTCCGCAAGCCGTCTTTTAAGGGGACCTATCGACTGTCCGAAAGCCCAGGGGATGCAGCCGGCTTTTTCCGCCATTCTAATGGTACCCCAGTAATAAAAACACGAACGCAAACTGGTAGAATCCTGAAAAAGGCCCCCGCCACCCAACAGGAAGGACTTCGTTTTTTTTAAGCTTTTCCAGACTGCTATTGGGTCATTCCGGTCCACTGCACCGGTATTTAATTTTCTTTCCGTTTCTTCTGGAGTTTTCGACAGAACCAGAATTTCCCGGCGCTCGATGCCTTCTTTTTCCAGGAGCTTTACAATCCCTTCAACCAAAAGCTCGTCGCCGAGATTCCCATATCCGTAGTATCCACAGATGGCGACGAGAAAATCCTTTTTCACGAAGTTAATAGCCTCCCCCAACGTCTCCAGGCCGGCAATACGACCCATAGGATAAGCGCCGAAAAAAGGAGTCCCACGAGCGCCCCCGCCCAGAGCCCATTCACGACCCTGAGCAAAATGAAAGACAAGTGGGTGTGAAAATGACAAAAACTGTTGATCACCGAGGAAAAGGCTAGAGTCCCGCCAAGCCGGAAAACCTCCCTGTACCGCTCCCAAAGCCCCATACTTGATGTAATATACCAGAGGACAAGGCAAGGGTAACCTGCCACGAATTCCTTCGTCCTGGGACGTGCTATCAGCAGTTGTTCGAGAGTTTCCCTGAAGGTTTTTTCCCATCCCGGCACGAAGGACACATTACCACTCCTCAAAAGTACTATTCCGGCCATGC
>JAHDOX010000009.1 GCA_018434645.1 Synergistales bacterium
TATCTTCCTGCCTGCAAGCCGGTTCGGCCAGGAAACAAACCTATGCTTTCCAGCCGCATGTCTCAAAAGTTTTTCTTTCAGCCACCCGCCGCCCGGGACCTTGCTTTCCACCAGCCCCTTGATGCCCGAGAGAGGAATTTGCCTCAAAAAAGAAAATGGAACCGCCACGATAGCAGGAACTCCCGCATGAAGCAGCTCCAGCGTGTTCGTCCCCGGTTGTGTCACTGCAAGGTCCGCCTCTTTCAGCACCACCCCCGCCCCTGTTTTTACGGGGTTCAACCCGGCGCGGCGCCATATGTCCAGTTCGTCCTCTTCGGCAAAGGGGGAGAGGACCGTAAGAGTTTCGACGGAAAGCCTCTTTTCGTCAAGAAATTCCCTGAACTCTTTCAGAAACCCGAGGGACGCATCCCGTATTTGCCGACGACTTCCCGGAAAAAGCGCAAGGCGGTATGCTCCCTTTTTCTCCCAGGGAGATGGCCCCTTGTCCATTTGCATCGCGTCCGCTACCAGGTCGCCCACTATATCCGTCGCCTCGGGGACCATCTGCGGCCAGGCCGTTATGAACCGCTCGACATGGCTCATCAACGATTTTCTTCCGTAGGAATAACATATCAACGGGGTCCTTTTGCGGGCTGCGCTGAACCCGTAAAGCAGGTCCCCGCCCATCTGGAGGACCAGATCACAGGGTTCGTTCCACAAATCCCTGAAGGTCCCTAGGGAACTTCCCGCCGGCACCACACAGTCGGCCCCCAGCCCCAGGGCCACTTTCTGTTCCTGACCCGTCGCGAACTGGCATGGCAGCATCCTCACCGTTACATGGCACCCGGCGTCTTTCAAAAGCGGCACAACGGGACGAACCCAGCACCACAACTCACCCGGCCCGTTGGTCAGTATCAATACCCGTTTCACCGGCCGATTACCTCCATGACCGATTCCGCCCAATCTTTGATGGCGCCTTTAGCCCCCAGCTCTTTTCGAACCTTTTCCATGAGAATTTCGATTCTTTCGCGATATCGGCCATCTTCGAAAAACCTGTCAAGGCAGGAAAGGATGTTTTCCGTCTTTGCTTTTTTTTGCAAAAGCTCGGGGAAAATTTCCTCCTCCGCCATGATATTGGGGGTTGAAATCCGCCTCGTTTTCACAAAAAGCTTGTAGGCAAGCCAGGAACTGAAGGAAGCCTTGTATAAAACCACCATAAACGTACCCAGAAGCAACGACTCTACCGCGGCCGTGCCGCTGGAACCGGCTGCCGCGGAGGAAAGGGCCAGAACATGTTTTCCCGGACCTTCGAAAATGTCGAAATCCCTGGCCTGCTCCATTACGAAAGACCTCGTGTCTTCGGGCAAAAAAGGCGCCAGCGAGACCAGCGGGTAAAAATCCTTTTCCCTTAGAATCCGGCCTGTCTCGATTAGAGGAGGAAGAAGACGCTTTATCTCTTCTGGTCGGCTTCCGGGAAGAAGCCCCACTACCTGTTTGCCCTCGAGTCGTTTTGCAAGACTTTCATCGGGCTTAAAACCATCGAGCTGGTCCTTTAGTGGATGCCCCACCCACCTGCTTGGCACATCATGCCTCAGAAGGTAGTCATGTTCGAATCCGAACAGTGGAAGGCAAAGGTTGCAGAAACTCCTCAGCTTCTCCGTCCGGGAAGACCTCCATGCCCAAACCGTCGGGGGGCAAAGGTATATTATTTTCCCGGTATATCCGTTTTTTCTGAGTCCCGAAATCAGGGGCAGATGGAAATCAGGGCTGTCTACTACCACCACGGCGACAGGGTTTTCCACGAGGACTCTTTCGGTTATCCCTTTTTTGAGGCGCAAAAGCCGCGGGACCGACGCCAGCACCTCCGATATGCCCATGAGGCGGAGTTCATCCATGGACCACGCTGCCTCGGCGCCGGAACCGAGGCTATCGGGGCCGATCATGCCCCAAATACGTCCGGTAAATCCCGCTTTCCTCAGGGACCTTATCAAGGACCCTGCGTACTGATCGCCGGAAGCCTCACCACAGCTTATAAAAAGCGTTTCTACCCGATCCCCCATACCGCTATCCCTGCTTCCCGGGCTATGCGGGAGAATTCCTTCCTGCAAAGTACAATGGTGCGGCCCGCCTCGACGGCCAGACAGGCAAGCCCGGCTTCCGCCATATTTTTGAGGGTCGACGGGCCGACCGTCGGCAGATCGTACCTTTCGTCCTGGTCCTCTCTCATCATTTTGACCAGTACGCCCCTGCCTACTATGTCGCCGGCCCTTCGGATGGTCATGTCCGTTCCTTCCATGGCCTCGACGGCTATCACCGCCTTGCGGTAGACAGCCAGCGTCTGCCCAAAGGAAAGGGGCAAAAGGACCCTGGCTATGCCTCTGGCGTAGTTTATGTCTTCCATTTCTGAAGCCGTTGGGGTCCGCCCTGCTACAGGACCTGACGGTGCCAGCAGATCGGGGATGACGTCCTTGTACGGCATCACCCTGATACCCGCAGACTCTATGACGGAAACGATGGCCCCCAGGAGAGAGTGGTCGTCCGCCGATTTCAGGTTTTGCAGCAAAGCCCGCAGGCTTTCTCCCAGAATCTCCGGCCTGTACATGAGTGTTTTCGGTACCCGTCCTGCCAGCATCATATTTTTGACCCCGCGTTTTAAAAGGTCACCGATCACAAAATCCAGATCCGGCGTGGCCAGTGGAACCACTTCCACGGCTTTGAAAGAACTGAACCTGTCCGCGGGACATCCCAAGGCGTAGACAAGAGGCACCCGGTTACGTTCCGCGAGCCTGGAAACTATTTCCTCGGGCAGATTGCCTTCTCCTGCGATCAGGGCTACAGACTGCAGGGTCATCTATTTTCACCTGTTGGCCCTGAAGGCCAGCCTCAGGGCGTACGCGAAGAAGATAACGTTAGGCATCCAGGCCGCCGCCAGGGGCGGCAGGTACCCCGCTTCTCCAAAAGATTTGAAAAAGGACATGAGGACATAGTAAACGAAGACGACCATGACACTCACCGCAAGCCCGACTCCGGAACCTGTCCTGTGGGGCCTGACGCCCAGAGAAGAACCCAAAAGAGCGAGTATCACGCAGGCCCATGGCAGAGAAAGCTTGAGGTGAAACATCACCTCAAGCGGCGCGATATTGACTCCCTGTTTTTCCATGATCTTTATGTATTCCCTTAGTTCCAGCGCACTCATTTCGTCCGGGTCCCTGGATGCCCTGGCGATCTTGCCTGGTTCAAGAAGATGGGGCATTTCCTGGGTGTCGAAGGCAAAAAGGAGATTGACCTTCCCGTTGCTTGCGACCTCGAAGATTTTACCTCTCTCGAGGACCCATCGGTTTTCCTGCCAGTAACCTCTTTCTGCGTTGGTGATCCGGCTCAAGGCGCCCTTTTCGAAATCCTGTATCAGGACGTCTTGCATTTCTCCCCTGTTCTGGAGCAGCTTCGCGATATAGATGACTCTTTTGAGCTGGCCACCCTGTTCGTCCCGGAGGAATATTTGCTCTTTCAGGAGAGAGGGTTGTTCCCTGGCGATTTCAAATCGCATTATGTTGTCCGCGGCCTTGTTGGACAAGGGGACTATACTCTCGTTCATCAAAAGCGCCAGGACGGACACGCCTATGGATGCGAAAATAACCGGACGGAGGATTCTTTGAAAGGCGATGCCCGCCGCTTTCATGGCTATGATCTCGCTCTGGGAGGACAATCTGCTGAAGGTCAAAAGAGCAGCCAGCAGCGAAGCCATCGGCAGGGTCAAGGCGACGATACCTGGCAGTTTGTATACAAACAATCGGCTGACCGCCCAAAGGGAAACTCCCTGTTCGATCATAAGATCGGCAAGTTCGAAGAGAAGGTCTCCTGCCACCAAAAGCACCGTAAAAGCAAGGACCCCGAAAATGAAGGCGTTGGCCATCTGGCCTACAATGTAACGGTCCAGCGTCAGAACCGTAAAAAAAGGCGGTTTCAACCTTCGTGCCTGCATGAATCTGCTTCGGCCTCCCGGCTCATAAGTATTTGCTCTATGGCTTCCCTGACAGCCCCGAAACCGCCGCGGGCGTTGGTCACTACGTCGGCGGCATCCCGCGCTGCGGCCTGGGCGTCGCTCGGGGCAAAGCCTCTTCCCGACCACTTAAGGCACTCCGCGTCGTTGTCGTCATCACCGATGTAGGCTATTTCCGAAGGGGGTATTCCCCTTTCTTTTGCCAACTCCTTCAGGAAACCCAGCTTGTGCCTCACATCCTGATGCACCTCGTCGATCCCCAGCTCTTGAGCCCTTTTTTGGGTCACGGCCGAAAAACGGCCGCTTATTATGCAAACTTCTACCCCGGCACTTTTCAATTTAGCGATGCCGAGACCGTCCCTCACGTCGAAGCGCTTCCATTCTGCCCCGCTTCCATCAAGGTATATGCCCCCGTCCGTTAATGTGCCGTCCACGTCCATTGCGAAAAGCCTTATCATTGATCGATTTCCTTCTTTTCCGGGAAATACCAGGGTGTGATCCCCCGTTTTCCGGATCTTGCAAAGTCACGGATTTCGCCAAGGTATGGAGAATCCCCGAATGATTCCTCAAGTTTCGAGAGGGCCTCCGTAAAGGGCATGTTACCCCTGAACAGAAAGCGATAGATCCTTTTGATCAGGCTGCGTTCTTCATCCGAGAAACCACTGCGGCGCAACCCAACCACGTTGATGTTTCTTATCGTCGCGGGATGGCCATCCGCAAGGGTAAAGGGAGGCACATCTCTGACGACCTTGGACAAACCGCCCACCATGCAGTACCTGCCTATTCTGACGAACTGGTGCACGCCCACCATGCCCCCGAAAACGGCTCCTTCGCCGATGGTCACGTATCCCGCGAGCCCGACCTTGTTGGCGATGACGCAATTGGGGCCCACCACGACGTTATGGGCTACGTGGACTCCCTCCATGAGGAAAGAACCCTCTCTGATCACGGTTTTTTTGTCCTCTCCGCTTGCCCGGTGGACGGTTACGTTCTCGCGCAGCGTAACGCCGTCCTCCAGGACGGCCCAGGATTTTTCTCCCTTGAAATCGAAGTCCTGGGGAAGCCCGCCCACAACGGAGTGCTCGAACAGTCTGCAGTTTTTGCCGATGCGGACACAGTCACGGGCGTGTACGAAGGCTTCCAGTTTCGTCCCTTCCCCGATTACGACATCGTCTTCGACTATGCAGTAAGGCCCTATCGTTACATCTTCCGAGATTTGCGCTTTTTTTGAAACCAGAGCAGTAGGGTGTATATGTACCGTCATTCTCCTTTTCCTCCGGTCAACCGTTCCGTTACGACAAAACCGAAGAGGGCCTCGGCAACGAGGTCGCCCTCCACCCTCGCTTCGGCCTCGGCCTTGCCGATTTTCCCCCGTATCTTGAGTATACGGGCCCTGGTTATCAGCTGGTCGCCTGGCACGACGGGCTTTCTCAGCCTGGCTTTTTCCACTCCGGTCAGGTACATGGCCATATCTGCCGCCTGGGGTTTGCCCACTATCATCATCGCTGCCACTTGACACATGGCTTCCAGGACGAGAACACCCGGCATCACCGGTTCCTTCGGGAAATGTCCCTGGAAAAAGGGTTCGTTTATGGTTACATTTTTCAACCCGACGACGTACTCGTCGGTTATCTCAAGAATCCGGTCGACCAGCAGGAAAGGGTACCGGTGGGGCAAAAATTCCATAATTTGATGAATATCGATCATGGAAACGTCTCCTTTCGGATCTTTCTTGATCAATTTATCGCTAAAATCCGCCTGAGCCTTTCAACCAGCCGGATGTTCAGTGCATGGCCGCCCTTGTACGAAAAAATGTGTCCAAGCACCGGTCTGCCCAAAAGCGCCAGATCGCCCAAAAGGTCGAGTATCTTGTGGCGCGGCGCCTCATCGGGAAACCGCAGAGGCCCGACCGGGCCTTGTCTGCCGAAGACCAGGGCGTTCTCCAGACTGCCTCCACGTGCCAACCCCCTGGAAAGAATACCTTCTATTTCCTTTTCGAGAACAAACGTTCTGGCAGGGGCTACAGCCCCTGGAAAGACCGACGGGTCATGGCTGTATTCCGCCGATTGTGTCGAAGGATCCATGTCGTCGTATCTTGTAACAGACGTAAAGCGCGACTTCAGGGCGGGAAAGGCGGCTACGAACGCCCCGTTTGACTGATTTTCAACCATCACCGAATTGGTGATAATAAAAGGGAGTGGACCTTCGTCCTTTGCGTCTACGGCCACTTTATCCAGATCTTCGGTGAAGATACGCCCCGATCCGTCGAGCGCGGGAATTTCTTTCCCCTCCACTCTTATGACAGCATGCCAAATGCCCAACCCGGACAACGAGCCCAGGAGGTGCTCCACCGTCATTACGCGCCTTCCGTCTTCAAAGATAACGGTAGTTCCCCTGCCAGTGCCGTCGGCTTCCAGTGAAGACAAGGGTACCTCCCCGTCCCCGTTGATGAAGTATATCCCGGGCCTGCGCGAGGGACGCACTTCGACGGAGGACTCCTCACCGGTGTGAAGCCCTTTGCCTTTCCACCCTACAGACCTTATAAGGGCGCGTAAAGGCTTCACCGGTTATCGCCTGCCTTCTTTTCAAGTTCTGCGATCCGCTTTTCGAGATCCCTGATCTTTTTTGCGAACTCCGGCAGTCTTCCTAGCAACGCCTGTTTTTTCATTTCCAATGAATGGTCCCTTGCCGGGAAGCCGGAAACCACGGCGTTTGGGGGAATGTCCCTGGTAGCGCCCCCGCAGGCCGCCACGGTGGCTTTCCTTCCGACTTTTACATGATCGGCCACACCGCTTCTTGCCGCCATGATGACTCCGTCTTCCAGTGTGGCGCTTCCGGCGATTCCGGTCATGGCAACGAGGATGCACCCCTTGCCTATTTTGGCGTTATGGCCTACGTGCACCTGATCGTCTATCACGGTTCCGTCATCGATAACCGTTTCTCCCATGGTGGCCCTGTCTATAGTGGAGCCGGCGCCGATTTCGACCCGATCGCCAATCCTGACTATACCAAGCTGTGGTACCTTGACGGGTTCATCCCCCCGGCCCGGCAAAAAGCCGAATCCGTCGCAACCGATTACTGCTCTAGCATGGATAAGGCAATCTTCTCCCACACGCGTACCATGATACAGCACGACACCGGGCTCCACGTAAGTCCCGCGCCCTATTTCGACATCTTTGCCTGCAAAAACTCCGGCTTCGAGCACGACACCAGGTTTTATCCTGCAAAGCTCGTCGACGACGCAGAAAGGCCCTATATGGGCTTCGGGTGATATTTCCGCACTTTCGGCGATCAATGCCGTCGGGTGGACACCCGGTTCAGGCCTCTCTTTCGCCTCGAAAAAAGCCAACACCCTGGCGAAAGCATACTGCGGGTCTTCGACCTCAATCCTGTCCCTGTCGTCTTCGATCCACCCCGGCAAGCAGATGACCGGAACGCCTTGTGCCAAATCGCGCAGAGCGCGCTTCTCCCAGACGGCAGTCACCATATCGGGCGACGACCCATTCGGTAGCTGGACGCCGCATATCCGCCTGTCGGGGTTTCCCACTACCTTGCCGGAACCGATAAGCCCGACAAGGCGTCCCAAAGTTGTTGATCTTTTTTGCATCATGAAAGCTACCTCGCAAGTTCGTCTACAAATTTCCTGTTATTCTCAGGCTCAGGTCTTCGCCATCGCGGCTGTCGTAATAGAGCTCCCAGGAAAGATGCTCGCCTATCATCCATCCCAGGACGGCCTCGGACTCTCCGTCTTCACGGAACCTGCCCCAGGCATATAATTTCGGCAGAATCTCATCAAACCAGATCCGGCCCCAATATTCGTCATCTTCAAAGGAGCGTTCCACCCCTATCCAAATGTCTTGGTCGAACTTCCATCTCAGTCCGGCCCTGGGGTCGACGTCGCCGTCGTTGACCTTTATGATAAATTCGCCGTAACCCTCGATCTCCCAGCCACTGAAAGGCTGTATGATCCGGCCTGCATGTATGCCGGCTTCCGGATGCCGCTCGTCGGACCCCGCGTAAACTCCCAGCCATGCCTGCAAGGTATAACGTGAACTCTCCACCTGCACGTCCACCGGCGCGATTCGGTCAGGCCTTATATTTACTTCTACCTTTCCCTCAAGCTTCCTCGCGGCCCATCTTTCTTCGAGAGAGGCTGCGATGTAGGCTTCGATGCTCTTTTCGTGCCTGGCAACCCAGGCCGCGGGGAGCCCGATGATCTGTGAAGTCACATCCAGGGTCTCCTCGTGTAGTTTCGACTGTAGTACA
>JAHDOX010000107.1 GCA_018434645.1 Synergistales bacterium
CGGCTTTTTTGTTCGAATGGAAGTGTCACCGCCAGCATCGAGGTGGTCCCGAAGAGGACGGAAACGGCGACCACGCCGGGGAGCAGAGAGGGTATACTCCCAAGTCCGCTTCCCGAACGGATGAAGAACATTCCCGTCCAGGCCAGGGGGAAGATCAGCCCCCAGCTGATATTCGGCGGCTTCAGGTAGTAGGTTTTCATGTCCTTGGCCAGGATATTCCAGAAGGCAATAAAGACTTTCATTCCTCTTTTCCCCTCCGTTCTTTCTCTTTTTGCATCGCGTCGGCTTCGATACCGGTGATCCTGACGAAAACATCCTCAAGGGAGGGCCGTATCCTCCGGGCTTCGTAGACTTGGGCCCCGCAGTCCTCAAGGAGCCGGATAACCGGACCGACCTGAACCGCTTCTGTCGACTCGGCCCGGATCACGCCCTCCTGGGGCATGCTGAAATCGATGTCCGGAAAGGAACCTCGGAGTGTTTCAAGAAGCCCATGTGTCATGCTGGTAAAGGAAATGCGTACGACGTGACGATTTTGCATCGGCTGAAGCAGTTTTTCCACGCTCTCGATCCGGACGATTTTGCCGGAGACGATAAAGGCGATCTGGTCACAGAGGCGTTCTGCTTCCTCGATATAATGAGTCGTCAGAAAGATCGTTGTTTCCTCCTTGTGCAGGTCGGCTACAAGCTGCCTGACCTGGCGTGCGCTCGCCACGTCGATCCCTGTCGTGGGTTCGTCCAGAAACAGGATCTGCGGCCTGTGGGCGATGCCTGCGGCGATGGTGAGCTTGCGTTTCATCCCCTTCGAGTAGGTGGCGAACTTCCTGTGCGCCGCATCTGCCAGGCCGAAGGTGCTCAAAAGTTCCTGCGCCCGGTTGGTACGCTCTTTTTTGCCCATGCCGTAGAGGGCGGCACAGAAACATAGATTCTCGAAACCTGTAAGTTCAGGATAAAGGTTGCTTTCGTCGGGGACAACGCCCAGAAGGTGCTGGGCGGCCTTGGGCTCCCTCGAGCAATCGATCCCCATAATTCGGATGGTGCCTGAATCGGGACGCGCCAAACCGGTGAGCATATTGATGGTCGTCGTCTTCCCGGCGCCGTTGGGACCCAGGAAACCGAAAAGATCCCCCTGAAAGATGGTAAAATCAACACCTGCCACGGCGTGGACCCCGTCAAAGCTTTTCGCAAGGCCAAGGACTTCGATTGCCGGGGTTTTTCTTTCATTCATGAATGTGTCTCCTCTTCCTCGTCATTTTGGCCCCCGCCAGCGGCGAGTATGCTTTGAGAGACGGCCTTCCAGTGGTGGAGCATATTCTCATCGATCCGGTAATGCACGAAGTATCCGCGTTTTTCAGGAATTACGATGCCCGATTCACGCATGATCCTCAAGTGTTGCGAGACCGCAGCCGGCGAGATTCCCAAAAAACGAGCCAGGGCATTGACACAGAGAGGCTTCTCCCGGAGGAGAAGAAGTATGTGGATCCTGGTATCGACAGACAGGATCTTGAATATTTTCGCCGCCTTTGCAGGGTCGATCATTTGAACCCTCCATTTAAAAAAGTATTTGCGCAAGTACTTTATCATTTTACGTAAAATAAGCCAATGGCTGTGTCGAACTTTTAAGGGAAGGTTTAGGTTAAAAATGAGGGGGGGTCGTAAAGACCCTCCCCGGTTTCTTTTAGCAGAATGATTTGTGTTTCAGGCCTATACTGACTTGTGATACACGAGGTCGGTGACGATTCTGCCTCCGTATTCCTCGTAGTGCACGCCGGCCAGAGTGTAGTGCTGTTTCCGTCTGAAGGCCAGCGAAGCAAAATTAGGAATCGGGTCGACTACGGTTTCCCCGAATATATCAAGAACTCCACGGGATCTTGCGTCCCTGACAAGTCTCATGTACAGCCTGCTTCCTATGCCTTGACTGGTGAGATCTGCCCTGATGGCCGTTTTGTCAACGAGGATGAAGTTTTCGGTCTTCTTTCTGTCGAACAGGGGGTGCCAAATTATTTCATCCAGCCAGTTCGGATTTTTTTCCAGCCACTGCCGCCTGGTGTAAGCCATGAGGAATCCAAGCACTTCCTTTCCCCTTTCCGCGACGTAAAAATGATCGAGAAGGGAAATGGCCTGCCTGAACATTGCCCTGTAATATTCGGGGTCGGAAGCGTAGTCATCGATCAAAAAACCATGGTAGGAATCTTTCCGGTTTTTGCCTACGGAGCAGGCGACCTTGTAGATTTGTTCGAGATCATCCATTGTTGCTTTCCGTACGGATATCTGGTCGTGTTGTATTACGGGAAGAGGATGGACCTTCCTTGAGGTTTTCTCATTTTTAATGGGTGCAAGGATCTTTCCCATGTGCATTCCCTCCTTCTCTTGTATCTCAGGAAGGGGGCCGAAGCGATGACCAGTGTATTGGTCCGTTTTGCTTCTCGGGAAAGGGAAGGATGTTCTTCGAGCACAATCCAGAAATAGCCATCACAAGAAAAGATGGTTTTGTCTTTGGGCGGGATTGCAATCTTTCCTCTTTCCACGCTTACGGGGTTAGCTGACGGGTTCGGGTCGAAAGAGGCTGACCCTACCTGCAAATTTGAGGATTCACCCCTGTTGATCGGGTCCCCCGCTTCCTGAGGAATTCAGCGTTCGCTTTGGAACAATTACTTGATCAACGTGATCCGGTTTCTTTCTTTACTCTGAACATCACTCCTGTCGCGCTTGATGAACCAACTCGTTAAATGACGGGAAAAGTCACCTCTACCAATAAAAGGCCGAAAGCCTTACTTTGCCTGACAGAATTTGAAACCAGTTCCCAACATTTTGACCGATTCAAGGGTAGTACCTTGTGATGGAGCCGAAAAACCAGGTAAACCTTTTGGGTTTCACTAAGTTGCCGGGTTCGGACTTGAAAGGGCAGACGTGCAAGCAAATGTATTTTACCCTATGCGGGTTCAAGTGGCAAGCAGTATTTGTATACATAAAAATATGTGCTCGATTGCGCAATATTTCGGTTTCCCTGCGCTTGACAGAAACCCGGGAAAAAGGCGGGAGATCGAACGACCTCCCGCGCGCATCTCAGATATGGTAGTACTTCCTGAATTCCTCCGGATGGGGAAGGCTGTTGACCTCATAATGGTCTTTCAACACGGACCGGATCTGGTTTTTTATAAGGTTTTCCGTGAAAACACCGTCTCTCTTGAGGAATTCATGGTCTTCCTCAAGAGCTTGGGCAGCCTCTGCGAGGTTTGCCGGAAGCGCTTTGATTCCCGCTTTTTCATCGTAGCTCATGGTGTATAGGTCCTTGTCAATGGGGCCAAAGCCGTGCGCAATTGGGTCCGTTTCGTTTATGATTCCGTCCATGGCAGCCAAAACGATGGCGGAAAAGGCGAAATAAGGGTTGGCTGTTCCGTCTGGGGAGCGGAGCTCGAAACGTTTCTGCTCTGGCCGGGTTGCGTAGGCGGGAATTCGTATGACGGCGCTGCGGTTGGCTGTGCCGAAGCAGATGTTTACCGGGGCCTCGTAGCCGGGTACGAGGCGTTTGTATGAATTGGTGCTCGGGTTGGTAAAGGCCATCAAGGCGGCAGTGTGTTGCAGTACTCCACCTATGGCGTGCAGGGCCGTCTTGCTGAGTCCGGAATACCCTTTTTCGTCGTAAAAAACGGGTTCGCCCCCTTTCATCATGTAAAGGTGAACGTGCATTGAGCTTCCAGCCTCGCGGGCGAAAGGCTTTGGCATAAAGGTGACCGTTTTCCCCTGACGTAGGGCTTCGTTGCGCACTACATATTTTAATTTCTGGGTGCCATCGGCCATGCGAAGCAACGTATCGAAGCTTACCTCTATTTCGACCTGTCCGGGTCCGCCGTTTTCGGAATGATGATACTTTACGGGGACGCCCACAGATTCCAGCAGCCTGACGGCCTCGTTTCTGAGTGCGCAGCTGGTGTCGAAGGGGATGTCCAGGTGATAGCCTCCTCCTGCCGGGACGGTCAGGCCTGAACCGCCCTCCTTAAGCCCCGAATTCCACTCCGACTGGGCAGAATCCAAGTAAACTTCCATGTGATTTATTTCGTTTCGGAAGGCAACCTTGTCTAGGACGTAGAATTCAAACTCCGGTCCTAAAAATACCTCGTCGGCTATCCCTTTTTCTCTCAGGATCCGCTCTGTCTTTTGTGCAATGAACCTGGGGTCGTCTTCGAAACGGATCCTTTGGCTGCCTTTGAGCCGGTAGATATCGGCAATCATCACGAGGGTTTTCCGTTCCGTGAAAGGGTCCAAAAAAGCAGTGGACAAATCGGGCCTGAACACCATATCGGATTTTTCGACCGTAAGGAAACCATAGCTGGAACCGTCGAAACCGATTCCCTCGGAGAGCGTCCCCTCATTGAAACGTTCCGCCGGAATCGAAAGCTGATGCCATCTTCCTGGCCTGTCGACCACCTTGAAATTGATGAATTCGACGCATTCCCTTTCGCAGTAATGCAGAAGATCGTCAAGATTTGAAAACATGCCTTCCGCTCCTTTCCCAAATAAAAGGTTTTCCTTCAAAATTGTATCAGCAAAGAAAGGAAACAATGGTATGTTATGCTATTTGAAGAAAAGGAGGTGAGATTAATATGCCGATCGTGAGAATCGAACTATGGGCCGGAAGAAACACCGATTCGAACATAGAGTTGGCTAAGGCCATAACGGAAGTGGTGGTCGAAAAAGTCGGCTGCCCCGTGGAAGCCGTCACGGTAAAGATCGAGGAGTCGCCCAAGGAAAACTGGGTAATAGGTGGCAAGCCGGCGGCCGAGATGCACAAGTAACTAAAAATGCGGCCCGGGCCTGACGAACACTTTAAGCCTGCTCCGGCACGGTCCGGACCGCCTCCCAAATATCGAATTAAGTTTTTTTGACTTGCTCAGGGGCCGACGCATTAGGTGCGTTGAATAACCTGCTTATCCAAAAAGCAGGTGCGGGAGCCATAAAACCACTGCGGGGAAAATTATGCACAGGGCCAGGCAGACCAGCTGGGTTATGACGAAAGGCGTGATGGACCGGTAAATGTCCGTCATGGTTATCTCCTTGGGCGCGATTCCTTTCATCATGAACAGCATGGTCCCGAAAGGTGGGGTGAGGTAGCCCGTCTGGGTATTGACGGCGTAAAGAACCCCAAGCCACAGTGGGTCGAATCCGTACATAGGGAGTAGAGGAAGGATGATTGGGAGCGTTATCATCAGGATGCTCCACGCATCTATCACAAGGCCAAGAAGGAACCAGACGACCTGTATGGCTATCAGCATCGTCCACCAGCCTATCTCATATGTCTCGACAAGCCTTACGACCATCCTCGAAGCGCCAAGGCCCATGTAAACGGCCGCGAAAGCCTGGGCGGAAAAGAGGATCCACATCATGAAACCCTGCACTTGTATGGTGGAGTAGGCCGCGCTTTTTATGAGATCCCAGTTCAGCCGTCTGTGGATAGCGCTACACACGAAGGCGCCGAAAGCCCCTACCGCGGACGCCTCTGTTGGTGTAGCAATGCCGGTATATATGGAACCGAGGACAGCGGTTATAAGAAAGAACGGCAGGATTACTCCCTTGAGGGAAGCAATCTTGGCCGGCCAGTTGACTCTTTCTTCCGGGGGGATAGGGGGTCCCAACTCCGGGTTCCTGTAGCATTTGATCAAAATATACCCGATTATAAGAGCTGAACATAAAATCCCGGCACTCATCCCGCCTGCGAAGAGCGAGCCTATGGAAACCTGGGCGATGGTCCCGTAAAGAACCAACGATATGCTTGGGGGGATGAGCGGGCCAAGAACTCCTCCTGCCAGGATGCAGCCTGTGGCGATTCTCTTGTCGTATCCGCGTTTGAGCATGGCAGGAAGAGCCATTACGCCCATAACCACGACGCCCGTGGAGGCTATGCCCGACATGGCGGCAATGAGCGTGCAAGCCAGAACGGTGCCGACAGCCAGACCTCCCCTGACCCCTCCTGACCAGCGATACATCATCTCAAACAGGTCTTCCGCGACGCCGGAACGTTCCAGTACTGTCGCCATAAGGACAAACAACGGGGCGGCAACAAGGGTGGTTGTAGACATCATGGAAAAGGTCCTGGCGACGATGATAAAAAGCGATTCCGGCCCCCAGAAAATGTAGGTGAAAACGGTGGCTAGTCCCCCCAGAACAAAAGCCACAGGAAGACCCAGAGCCAGTAACAGAAACATGCTGCCGAAAAGAAGAATCGAAATAATTTCTATACCCATAGACAAGATCACCTCAGTTCGCAGCAGTGGTGTTGATGTCAGTCACGACAAGTTCACGTCCGGTCACGGCTAGGTAAGCGTCTTTTATGGTCTTTGTCATTCCCTGCAGCAGTATGAAAAAAGCTGCAAAGGGTATAGTCCACTTGACAGGCCAGACGGGCGGTCCCCAAGTGCTGTCCGTAAATTCACGCACTGTAAAGCTTTCCCATGCCCAGGGCAAGCTATTTAATAACAACGCCCCCACAAAGACATAAAACATGGTCCATGTAAAAAGGTCGATTACAGCTTTTGTACGTTTTGGAAAGCGCATATAAAAAACCTCGACATTGACAAAGGCGCCGTGTTTCAGTGCATAGGCTCCTCCAAGTATGAAATGCGCCCCGTAAAGCATGCAGGAAGTCTCGTGGGCCCATATGGTAGGCCTGTTAAAAACGTACCTCATTACCACCTCGTACACCAATACGAGCATTACAGGGTAAATGAGAAAAGCGACAGTCTTGCCCATTCGGTCGTTAAAATTATCGACAAAGCGGATAAAAGCAGTTAAAAAATTCATTTGAATCGCCTCCCTGGATGTTCCGCTCGCCCGCCAAAGCACCTTTAAAAGAATAACCCCCTCCCCTGAAAAGAGAAGGGGGTTACTTTATTGCTTGCTGATTCCCTTCAATCTATGTATCCGTAGTCTCTCATGAACTGCTTGATGATCTCAACCGCCTTGATGACCCTTTCATCCTTCTGCCCCTGTTCTGCAGCTACCTTGTCAAGATAGGGCAAGGTGAACTCATCGGTGATCCTTTGCACGTCCTCATCGCTGAATTCTATGTAAGTGGTTCCCCACTCCTTGAAAGACTTATTGAACATTTCACGTTCTTCCATGGTTACAGCGTCCATATAGTCCGTGTTAAAGGCTTTGGCCGCCGTTTCAACTATGGCCTGGAGGTCTTCGGGCAAGGCATCCCATGCTTTCTTTGAAGCCCAAAGCTCCATTCCCTGAGGTACCTGGAAGGCCGGACCTATAAAATAGGGGCATACTTCGTAGAGCTTGAGATCGCGATACAACCACCAGGCGGTACCGCTGCCA
>JAHDOX010000127.1 GCA_018434645.1 Synergistales bacterium
AATTCCTGAAATATACACAAAACATGAGATGTATAACATGGCAGCTCACAAATGCCGGGCAACTTTTAAAAAAATCGACCAGAAATCAACAGGAATTACTGCAAGATATCATAGACTGTGGATTTGGGGCATCTCGAAAGGCTCGACCATATGAGAAAAGATGCGGTAGAATTCATACTTTAGGCCTGCGAAAATTTCCGAGCTTTCATGGCCAACGCACACGAAAAAAGCCACATCTAAGCATTCGACATAAGCATGAGTACTATCTCGGCAGCTTTCACAAGCGCAGGCACGGAAATCCACTCCTCGGGCGTATGGACCTTTTCCATTCCCAGCGCCAGGTTGACGGCGGAAATTCCCTTTGAGTTCAAAATGTTCGCGTCGCTTCCACCCCCGGCGGAAACAAGCTGCGGCTTTAGTCCGCACATGCGCACCGCTTCGATGGCCTTGAAGACCACGGGGTCGTCTTCACTCATCCTGTATCCCGGATAAGAAAGTTCCCGCCTTTCTTCAAGGCGGCCGCCCTTTTCTTCGACGCCTTTTCGCATGGCCTGCGACATGGCCTCGACCTGGCGTTCCACTTTGGCATCTTCGAGGGAACGCGCCTCAGCTTGAATATCGACACGGTCGCAAACGATATTAGTCGCCTTGCCGCCTTTTATGACACCAATATTGGCCGTGGTTTCCGCGTCGATGCGGCCCTGGGGAACATCCACGATCCCCGCTGACGCCGCCATTATGGCGCTGATACCTTCCTCCGGGGCGACACCTGCGTGGGCGGCTTTCCCGTGGACGGTCCAAAAGAGCTTGTACTGGGTCGGTGCAGCTACAATGATGTGGCCTGGTTCCATGGAGCTATCCAACACGAAGGCTTGTCGAGCTTTCAGGCCCTCCGTTGCCAGCGCTTTCGAGCCCAAAAGACCCTGTTCCTCAGCTACGGTAAAAATGAGTTCTAAACCTGGATGTGGCAAGGCTTTTTCAATGACAACTTCCAGGGCTTCCAGGATCGCGGCAATCCCTGCACGATCGTCGGCGCCCAGAATCGTCTGACCGTCGGAACAAATTACCCCCTCTTTTACCTGGGGGGTTACTTCCCTTTCAACGGCCACAGTATCCATATGAGCAGAAAAGGCTACCCACCCTGTAAATCCCCGCGCGGGTTCGAGTCTGGCGATGACGTTGCCGGTATTGCTTCCCGTTTTGCCGCTAGTCTCATCGACATGCACACTAAGGCCCATCTTTGAGAGCATGTCATGAAGCACTTCCGCCACGGGTTTCTCCTGGAAGGATGGTGCCTTTATCCTGACCAATTCCAAAAAATTTCCCAGTAACCTGTTTTCGTCCACCATCAATATCGCTTCCTTTCCTAAAGGCTCCTGTACACTATTGTCGCATTTGCCTGCTCTAGCATGCAAAAAAGATACTATGAAAGCCCTTCCTCCCATCGCAAACCTTTCACTGGAAGGGATACCGGGAATTGTCCCCGAACTGGTCTCACCACCGCCAGGCTGCCGTTTCCACCCCAGATGTCCCAGGGCAATGGCTATCTGCAGCAGAGAAAAACCCTCATCCCTTGAAGCCGGAAAGGCACATCGCGTCGCCTGTCACCTTTATTGAGTCTTTCTCTTTCCCTCAAGGCAAAAGTAAGGGGGCCCGCTGGGGCCCCCTTATTCTCTCGCCCCTTTTGACGAAGCTAAATCTGAACTACCCTGCCTGCCCCTTTTTCGACCGCCCTCCTGTAAATAAGGTCCGCAGCAAGAACATCGTGGCTGGCGATCCCCATGAGCACGGCTCCCCTGCGCCCCTTTCGGGGCGAAGAGACCCTTCCGGCACAAAGATCTCCCATGTCTCCCAGTATATCTTCTTCTCCGGGATAGCCCTTCTGGAAATAGGCTCCCTGTTCCTGAGTCCAAAGGTACTGGTTTTTGTCATCGCAGACGAAGGCTTCAGCCTTTGACATGACTTCGGCATCAAAGGCGGAGTCATAATCCACGGCGATGGCCAGGCAATCCCTTTTAAGCTACTCTGACTTCACAAACCGCTCGGGGTCGGCCACTATCGGCGTGCATGTGACGACCACGTCGGCACCATCGACTGCTTCCTGAACGCTGCGGCATGGAAGGACATTTATACCGGGCAGGTCTTTTTCTATCAGGCTCTTGTATTTTCCCAACTGCTGCGTGTAGACGTCATAGGCCTTTACCACCCTGAGGCCGGGCAGCGCTTTGGCCAAAGCTACAGTATTGGTCCTGCCTTGGACGCCCAGGCCTATAACAGCAAGTGTCCCGGCATCGGGGTCCGCCATGTGCCTTGCGCACACGCCAGTGGCGGCTCCGGTCCTCCAGGCGGTTATCCAATTGGCGTCCATGATCGACTTGACGATACCGGTTTCGGCTTCGTTGAGGCACATAATGCCGTTAATATAGGGAAGACCCTTCGCCTGGTTGGAGGGATAACCCGAAACCCACTTGATTCCTGCAACATCCGCGTCAGCCCCCACAAAACATGGCATAGCGTGGATAAAACAGTCTTTTCTCGGGTGAATTCCTATCTTTGCCGGAAGCTCAACCTTGCCTTCTCCTTTAAGCCTGAAACCTTTCTCCACCACATCCATCACTTCCGTTACGGAAATGCCGAGTGCATCGATTTCCTCAAACGACAAGATTCTTATTTCCATGATTCTGACCTCCTTTTTTGGGTGGCTCATGCTCCCGGAACTGTTTCATACAAATACAGGTGCTATGCAAGTCGTTACTATCACGTATTCACGCCTTGAAGAAAGTGTCCAGTACCTCTTTTTTCGGAGCCGGAGTCAAAAAACTGACAACCACCAATACCATAAAAGACAAGACAATGGCCGGTACTATTGCGTTTACCCTGGGGCTTATGAAAACGATACCGAATTGGTTGAAAACGATGAACGAAACAATTCCTGTTATCATCGAAGCGATTACTCCCGAGGCGTTTGCGCGTTTCCAGTATAACCCCAGGATTGTAGGCCACAAAAAGGCCGCCTCGAGCCCCCCGAAGGCGAAGAGATTTATCCATATGAGCAGTGGGGGAGGATTCAGGGAAACAAGCAAAACCACGCCCCCTAGAATGGCCGTAGCGGCGATGCTTATATTGGAAAGCGTTTTCCTCCCTGCATTCGGATTTACGTAGTTAAGGTAGATGTCCTTTACTACCGCGGCTGAGGCCAGGATAAGCTGGGAGTCGATGGTGGACATTATAGCGGCCACCGGACCCGCAAGGAAAAGTCCTGCAAAAACCGGAGGCATGATCTGGAGCACCATCGTGGGAAGCACTCTGTCTCCCACTTCCAGTCCTGGAACAATAGCCTGGCCGACGGCCCCGGCAAAATGCATGACAAGAATCAAAAACCCCAACGCGAAGGTTGAACAAATAATGCCCAGGTGCAGGGACCTTGAATCCTTGTAGGCCATACAACGTACCGCCGATTGGGGAAGGCCTACAACTGCGAACCCGACGAGCACCCAGAAGGAGAGAATAAAGGGCTTGGCTATAAAGTTGCCGGAACCGAAAGGCGTTATAAGTCCGGGGTCGATTTCCTTGAGTTTCATTATGATGTTGTGCATTCCGCCCCCGGTGTTAAGTATGCCAAAGAGAATGAAAAAACCGCCGATGAACATCACTATTCCCTGAATGGCATCGGTAAGGGCCACAGCTCTGAACCCGCCTACCGTTGTGTAAATCACTACCGTAAGGGCAAAAATAACAAGGCCCCATCGATAGGAAACTCCGGTTATAACCTCAAAAAGACGGGCGCCCCCTATGAACTGGGCGCTCATGGCCGCGACGAAGAAGGCGAGAACGGAAACCGATCCGAGAAGGACCACCAGTTTGCTTTCATACCGATGGCGAAGGAAGTCGTTCAGTGTTACGGCATTTATCCGCCGTCCCACTATGGCAAATTTCTTCCCCAAAACAGCCAGAGTCAAAAAAGCGGTGGGCAATTGGATCATCGCAAGGAAAACCCAACCGAGGCCGAATTTGTACGCCGCGCCGGGCCCGCCGACATAACTGCTGGCGCTTACATAGGTCGCAACGAGAGTCATGGCAAGGACAAACCATCCGAAGGAACGACTCCCTATAAAGTACTCCTCCATGAAGTCAGGTCCCTTTCTCCTTCGAAGACCACCGGCGATGAAGCCTATGCCGAAGACAAGGGCAAGGTATACGAAAACCGGTATTGCAACGGCCCAGTTTGTCATGCTGCTTCACCTCCGGATTCGGTACCCCCATCATCATCGATAGGAATATCCTTGAAGAAAAAACGCACCACGACCCAGGTAACCAAAAGAAAGGCTACAAACCCGGCTACACAGCTCCAGAAAAACCATGCAGGAAGCCCCATTACGAAGGTGTATTCGTCCGGATCACCCGATCCGAGGCCATATCCGAAGCCATACCACCAAATAAAGTAAGCGATAAAAAGCCCTACACCCCATAATGCTTCCTTTGACGCCTGAGCAAAACGGTCCATTTACCTTGTCACCTCCATGTTTTTACACTGGTTCCGATACAAATATTAAAGACACAAGCCGAGGAAAAATCCGAAACTTTTATCGAAGAGGCCGTCGTTTTTAGCCGTTACAGCTTTACTCCGCCTCCTCCGAAAGATAAACCACGGCCGTTGTCGCAAAGATGCGGGCTGCTTCGACAAGTTCGTCAATGTCCACGTATTCGTTTGCCTGATGCGGTACATCTCTTTTCCCGGCACCCGTGGTAACAAGGGGGATACCTTTCCAAGCATATAGAAACGTACCATCCGTAGCACCGGGCACGCCATCATACACGGGATGTTTTCCGGTAACCACCTGATAGGCGGTCGAAGCCGCACGAACAATCGGCTCGTTTTTTTCCGTTTTTGTGCATGGTCTTTCCTCGATAAACTCTAGCGACATTTTTACTTTCCCATCCTTACGCGCAACTTCTTCTTTCAAGGAAAGCAGGGCTTCTTTAAGCGCCTGGTGATCCTGCGCTGGAATGGTCCGGATATCCAGTCCCACCAGGGACTGCCGTGGGATGACGTTGAGCTGCCCCCGTCCAGACGAGGGCGAATGAACCATGGTAGGTGTTATGCTGGGCAAACCGAGGTATTCATCCTCTCCATGGATCCTTATCTCCTTTCCCGCTACTTCCCTGAGGGCGCAGATAAATTCAGCCATGGCCCAATTGGGGTTGACGCCCGAAAAGGGCATGGCCCCATGGGCCATCTTGCCTTCCGTTTCCAGAATTGCGCGAAGTGCCCCTTTCTGGCTTATGCATATCCTGTTTTCCTGAGGTTCACAGATGACGGCAGCATCTACCGAATCGGCCCAACCCCTTCTTATGAAATGCTTGATCCCTTCCATCATCCCCTCTTCGTCGACGGGGATACAAAGCATAACGCGCCCTTTGAAAGGGACTCGGGAATTCTTCAACGCTTTTGCTGCAAAGATCATTGCGGCGAGGTTCCCTTTCGTGTCGCAGGCACCACGCCCGTAGATCCTGCCTTCTTTCAGCTCTCCGCCGAAGGGATCGACTTCCCATTCATCGGGGTCCCCCTCGGTTACCACGTCGGTATGCCCTTCGAAAAGTATTGTTTTCCCGGGTTCATTACCCGCTATCGTCGCTATCACGTTGGGCCTTCCGGGAGAAACTTCCTCAATTGCCACCGAAAAACCCCACTCTCTCAGCCTTGAAGCCAAAAAAAGTGCCACTTTCTCCTCGTTAGCACCTTCGGTTTCCGGATCAAATACACTGCGAATCCGAACAAGTTCCCTTGTCATATCTACAAGACCGTTTACATCCAGACAAGAAAGCACCCGTTCCCATAGTGTTTCCGACATTTTCACCAATGCTCCTTTCGATCGATAATTCCTGCTCTTTAAGGAGGTCAAAGCGCATAAACTTTCGAACAGATCTTTGACCCAAATATTATATTAAGCGGAGCCGGTCAGATTCCCGGCTCCGCTTGGGTCACACTTATTTTTAGCAGTCGGCTATTTCAAAAAACCTTTTATCTTCATAAACCAAAGGTCGTGTCAATCTCTTATTTCCGTTCCAAATCTCAGGGGTTTGAACAAATCTTTGCCGACTCCACACTCGGGGCACATCCATTCTTCTGGCAAATCCTCGAAAGGCGTAGTCCCTGGTTCTATCCCCTGTTCTGGATCCCCTTTTTGAGGGTCGTAAACATAGCCGCACACGGAACAGACATACTTAGTTTTCATAGGTGACAATCGACCCACCCCTTTCTCCCGGAAGAAACGCCCTAAAGCCTTCCCTTCCTATTTCCCTTACTTTACCATAGCATACCGGCACACAACCAGCCTTGATCGACTCCGATTCCGCAATTACTCCGCGAATTCTCGAGAATTCAGTCAAACTCCCGGCTGGCCCTCGATGTCATCCAATCCGAGTGCGGCAATCCGCTCCCTTGTTGGAACACCTTCCTGTGTCCAGCCCCTGTGTCCGTAATACTCGACCAACATTCTGGAAAGATAGGGTATGCTGCCGGCGGCGGCGCCTGTTTTTTTATCGTGAGCCGCAAGACGGGGCGGCAGCCTGTCGTCTTTGCGTGTCACGCCCAGTTTGTAATTGAAAAGCCGCTTCAGGTTGAAGTTGCGCTCTCCCGCTTTCATAAGGTCTTCTTTCGTAAAGGGAATACCCGTAACAGCTTCCACCCAGGCGGCGATTACCTCGGGACCCGCAGCTTCCTTCCCCCTGGTGAGAAACTTGCAAAGGCCAAGGTCATTGAAAGTCTCCATGAAATTCTGGGTTATGTAGCAAATTTCGGCCTTGTTCTCCCAGCCGGTTCTTGTCGTTTCCTTATCGAACCCGAAAAGGCCAAGTGGTGGTATGCCCATCTCCGCAAAATACGAAAGGGCTTCCAGATGGCAGGCACCCCTGTTTGCGGTGGCGTAATTGACGGCCATAGAGGTAAAGGCCCTGGGGTCGTGGTAGGCAAACTCCAGACCTTTCGTCTCGACTGAAAACTCCTCGGCAAGCCCGCCTATTTCAGCCGCGCAGCGCCTGACCCCCTGGCCGAGAAAGGCCCCAAACCCCTTCGCATGACCGATCTGGTCTACCAGCTCCAGAATCGCCTCACCATTGCCCCACGTCAGATCTATTCCACCCGTGTCCTCTTTGGTGATAATTCCGTGCTCATAGGTTTCCATTGCCCAACCAATAACTCCGGAGGTCGAAATAGTGTCAAGACCAAAACGATTGCACATGTCATTGGCGGCTACGAGAACCTTCAGGTCGTCATTGAGGAGATTGGCGCCAAAACCGTCGCACGTTTCATATTCCGGGCCATGGGAGATTCCACCCGCATAGGGACCGAAATCAACTTTAACGTCCTTTCCACAGCGGATGGGGCATGCATGGCACCCATAATGCGAAACAAAGCATGTTTCCGCGATTCTCTGGCCGTTTGTCTTTGCGGCACCTTCCTTCCAGGACCCCAAAGACCAATTTCGAATCGAGAGGTCGCCGTTTGCTTCAACGGTCTCGACTCCGCCGGCGGTTCCAAAATCGGTGAGGCCCTTCGCCCCGACCATGATTTTCGGCACGCTCTCCTTGTTGATCGCGGCCAGCTTGCTTTTGTCGGCGACAGGCACCTTTCCGGTGCCTCTTACAGCGATCGCTTTTACCTTTTTCGAGCCCATCACTGCACCGACTCCTACACGTCCAGCGGCCCGAGTCGCCTCGCCGCCAACCATGATGCCCGCGATTAGGACGGCCTTTTCCCCTGCAGGGCCTATGCAGGCCACTTCAAAATCTTGCCCGTGGGTCTTTTTGATTGCCTCGGAAGTCTCATACACGTCGAGGCCCCAAAGATCTCCGGCATCACGAATTTCGACGTTTTCGTCGTCGATTACGATATAAACAGGTCGATCCGCCACTCCTTCCAGAAAGACACCATGCCAGGACGCTTTTTTAAGCTGTGCCCCCCAATATCCGCCGACAGTGGATTCTCCCCAGATACCGGTTAATGGAGACTTGGTACACACCGATGTCTTGCAGGCGCAGGGAACGTTAGTGCCGGTGAGCAGACCGTTCAGGAAAAAAAGCGCATTGCCTGGCCCGAGGGGATCCACATCGTATAAGCCCCGCTCGTAAAAGTACAGGGCGGCGAGGCCAGAGCCTCCCAGATGTTTTTCCCAAAGCTTTTGTGGAACCATCCAGACATCGGTACCCCGTGAGTCTAGATCGATCTCAAGAATTTTCATCTCAAATTTTTCGTTCCGTTCTTCCATTTCCTGTTTCCCCCCTTGTTGCTTGATGTTAAAACAACGGAAGGGTCAAAAAACCGTATCAACCCTTCCGTTGCAACACCCTTGAAATATCAAGTTAGAACTAAAAAGCTTTCCTGTAAAGTTCTACGATCTGTTTCTCATCAACGTTACGCGGGTTGTTAGCCGGGCTCCCACTGACAACGGCATCGTGAGCCATTTTTTCGAGAACCTTTTCAAAATCTTCCTTTTTGACGCCAATTTCCTCTATCGAGGGCACCTCAACATCCTCACAAAGTCTTCTGATGGCATCAACGGCTACCAGAGCCGCGTCAAGCAACGGAAGTCCTTCTACGTTCTCTCCCATCGCTTCCGCCACTTTCGCAAATTTCTCGGGAACCGCCAAGTAAGTAAACTCGGCCCAGGTCGGAAGCAAAACTGCGTTGGAAATACCGTGTGCCAGGTGAAAATTGGCTCCTATAGGTCGGGACATGCCATGAATCAGCGTTACCGAGGAGTTGTTGAAGGACATACCTGCAAGGGTCGAAGCCAACATCATATTGGACCTCGCCTCCAGGTCCTCGCCATTGCACCAGGCCTTTCTGAGGTTCTGGGAGATCAACTCGATAGCAGCCAGCGACACCTTGTCTGTCATGGGAGTAGCTTTCTTCGAAACATAAGCCTCGATGGCATGACAGAAAGCATCAAGCCCCGTGGCCGCGGTAACCTTTGGGGGCACCGTAAGGGTGAGGACAGGGTCTGCTACAGCGATGTCGGGCATCACGAAAGGAGAGCCGATGAGCATTTTTACATCATTTTCTGTGTCCGTAATTATTGTGAACTTCGTGACCTCCGAACCAGTGCCGGCAGTGGTGGCGATAGCTACCACTGGAGGGGTTGGTTTCGAAACCTTGTCTGCACCCATATACTCCGTAATTTTTCCACCATTAGTCGCGAGAATACCAACCGCCTTGGCCGTGTCAATCGGACTTCCTCCCCCCAGGGCAATGAGGAAATCGCAGTTTTCTTTTTTATAGACTTCAAGTCCTTCATATATGAACCTGTCTTCTGGTTCTCCGGCCACGCCGTCGAAAATCACGTAGCCAACAGTCGCATTATCGAGAATTGCCGTCAATTTGCCAACGTACCCCGACTTCTCCATTATCTTGTCCGTGACCAGAAGGGCTTTTTTACAACCAATCC
>JAHDOX010000109.1 GCA_018434645.1 Synergistales bacterium
GCGGGATGGTCCCCCGTCACCTTGTCGGTACCCTTCACCACCGCGTGGTATACGTTCGCGGCCGCTTCGCTTTCTTTTACACCCACTTTTATGGATTCGATGGCCGTGTTCATTACATGCTCGCAGACTTCCGCAGCCTGCCTCATGTAGGCGATCTCCGCGGGCGATTTTATGGTCCTCACCCAGTTGACGAGGCTGGTGGCATCTTTTATGTCCGCCCTGGACAGCTCCTTACGCAGCGTGTCCAGGCAGGCTCCCGTAAACCAGTAGTTGTCTTTCTCAACTTTCACGACTGCTGAATGCACATAGTCAATCATCGTAACGTAGTCGAAAACGGGGAGCCCCGTTTCACGCGAAACGGCCGCGGCATAGGGAGGAAGAAGGCTGCATTCCAAAAGCAGGATGCCCGTTTCGGGGTTTTCCTTCACGATGGTTTTGGCAGCCTCCACTACTTCCGATTCGACAAGATCGGTATCCAGGGTGCCCGACTCGTCGAAGACTGCCCTCCTGAATTCTTTAGCACCCTCGAGGCCGCCTATGACAAGCCTGGACTTTTGCGGCGCGCCGACGGCTTCAAGGAGAGAATCCGTCAAGGCGGGCGCATTCGCCGTTACTATGCCGATCATGCTTTCCGCGGACATGATTTTTTCGATGAAGGCCAATTGGAGAAGGCTTGAAAGGAATACCGGCAGTTTAAGTTTCTCCTTTATCTCTTCCTGAAAAAGCGCAAGAAATCCGCAATCCCCGGTTATAGCGCGAACCCCTTCCTTCTTTAATTCCAGGGCTGCTTCCATGACTTTTTCCTTTACCGAAAGGTCGTGAGAAAAAAGGTGCCTGTGGGTAACTCCGCTGATTCTCTGGAATCTGACAGGGTAATCATATGTCGTCGCGTTTGCCACGTCCCCGGGAATAAAGGGTACGTAGTTTTCGATGAGAAGGATTCCTATGGCCTCCCCGTAGCTCACTTGCCCCGGTGCGCACCTGTAGATCATACTGTCCCTCTCTTTCCCGCCACCTTTGTACTCGCGACGGAGCTGGCAACACTTGAACGAGATAAAAACAAAGAAAGATGTTTATACGATAATTATGTCGTCTGTCGACATAAAGTCAAGGCCAAATCTCCTCCCCCTGAAGGGAGTATTGACCAGACCATGAGAGGGATACCCTGTCGTTCGATACCTGCCACCGTACAAGAAAAGCCATGACAAATTTCATGCAGGCCTTCAAGTCCGCAAGCGATGAATTAGCATGGCAATTGCACGAAGCAATCCGACCTGCAGGAGACATGCAATTAATGATTTGGCGGAAAAAGGCACCGTCTCGATACCGGCAGGACAGTTCGAACGGCCTAACTCTCCTGTCGCCTGATTTCCCTTACACCTGAGGGAGTACCCACAAGCGCCAGGTGGGCCATTTCACGGAAAACCCCCGACTCTATAACACCAGGTATTTTTTTTACCAATGTCTCGAACCGTTCGGGATCTATGGCATCTTCCGTCATGACGTCGACTATAAAATGTCCCCCGTCGGTCAAAAAAGGCTCGTTGCGCTGGTCATCGCGCCTTAGTACGGGCTTGCCACAGGTCTCGAAGAGACGTTTCATGGTCCATATGAATCCAAAAGGCTCTATCTCCACGGGAATGGGGAAACCCCGCCCTCCCGCTTTTTCCACGAGCTTGCTTTCATCGACGATTACAATGAATTCCCGGGCTGACTCTGCCACTATTTTCTCCCTGAGCAGCGCTCCCCCGTAACCCTTGACGAGGGTCAGATCAAAAGTGACGCAGTCGGCTCCATCTATGCAAAGGTCCACTCCCCTGTCATCGAGGTCCGTCAAGGGTATCCCCAGCCTCAGGGCCTCTTTTTCGGTCCTCTTGGAAGTTGCTACGCACCAAAGGTCTGCCAGAAAACGGTTTCTCAAGGCATCGGCCAGCTTCGACAGGAAAATTTCCACCGTGGACCCCGTTCCCAAACCAAGTATCATGCCGCTTTCGACAAAAGAAAGCGCCCTTTCGGACGCCGCTTCCTTCATTGAGTCGGTTCCATGGTCCGAACTCTTTGCTTCGGGCATACAGGCAATCCCTTCCCCTTTTTGCAGGTTGTCCCAATCGAGCATGTTCCTTTATAATATACTATAATAGTCTTGTAATGTTCAGCTCCCTTATTCTCGGGAGGACGTCTTTGTAAATCCCGGCAAGGCCCTGCAGGCTGAACTTCTGAAACCCTTTCTCCATTCATTATCGAAAAGCAAAACCGTTCCCGTCTACAAAACAGCGCCAGAGGGCCTTCGTAGCCCGGGATGCTGTGATCAGCGGGCGAGGTTTCAAAAATTTTAAATGACCGCGCATAAAAACCCAAGGCAAAAGGAGTGATATAGCCTGTGGATGGTAAAAACACAAGCCGGCTTGTAATAGTTTCCAACAGGCTGCCCCTGAAACTGGAAAAAAAAGAAGGCAAATGGGAAGTCACCCCCTCTTCCGGAGGGCTTGTTTCGGCCCTTAACCCCATACTCAAAAACCGGGGCGGCATATGGATTGGCTGGACGGGAACGACGGAACACATAGGTACCGACGTTCTCCGTCAGATACTGGGTCCCGCCTCCAGGGAAGCGGGCTACAGGATGTTTCCCGTGATGCTCTCAGCCGAGGAGGTCTCGAAATACTACTACGGCTTTTCCAACGAAGTCCTCTGGCCGCTTTTTCACGACCTGCAAAGTCACTGCAATTTCGAACCCGAATACTGGAACTACTACAGGCAGGTCAACGAGAAGTTCGCCCGAGCTGTTTCAAGGTACAGCAGGGAAGAAGATTTTATATGGGTCCACGACTACCAGCTTATATCCGTTGCCTCCAAGCTGAAAAAACTCAAGGTGAAAAGGCGCTCCGTGTTCTTTTTGCACATTCCTTTTCCGTCCCTTGACATTTTTTTGAAACTGCCCTGGCGGACGGATCTTCTCAAGGATTTTCTCGAGTACGATTTCATAGCCTTCCAGACGGCCCGGGACAGGAGGAATTTTGTCGATTGCCTCCGCGCCATGTTCAGAGGTACCAGGACGAAAGGCAGAGGGCCCATCGTCACCGTCCACTGCATGGATCGAAAGATAAAGGTGGGCGAGATGCCAATAAGCATTGACTATCGTTCCTTCACGCGCCTCGCCGCTTCGGAGGAGGTAAAAGACCTACTCAAGGAACAGCGAAAGCGGCTCCACAAAAACACCGTGATTCTGGGCGTTGACCGCCTCGACTACACCAAGGGCATACCGGAACGATTGAGAGCTTACCAGATGGCTCTGAGAAAATACCCCGAACTCAGGGAAAACATCACCCTCGTCCAGATCGTGGTGCCAAGCAGGGAGGAAGTGCCGGCCTACAAGGCTTTGAGGGAACGCATAGAGCAGCTAGTGAGCGCCATCAACGGCGAATTCACGACCCCTGGGTGGGTCCCTGTCCACTACATGCACAAATCGGTTACCAAAACCGAACTTGTCTCATTGTACCGTTTAGCCGACATCGCCCTTGTTACCCCCCTGAAGGACGGGATGAACCTGGTCGCCAAAGAATACTGCGCCTGCCAGATCGACAACAAAGGCGTGCTCATTCTTAGCGAATTCGCGGGTTCCGCCGCCCAGATGCAAAAAGACGCCGTAATGGTAAACTCGTATGACATAGAGGGGATAGCCGATGCCATTTACAACGCCGTCTACATGCAGCCCCGGGAAAAGCACGACCGAATGCGACGTCTGCGACGGGACATAAGGCGCAGGGACGTGTTCTGGTGGGTGGACAATTACCTCAGGGCGGCCACCGGACGAGCGCTGGTGGACTTCCCCGAGTCGGAAATGGCCCCTATCCTTCACGCCATACAGCCTCAGGGGCCAAGACAGAAAAACCGCGGCTTCGGTTACGAAGCCGCCGAGAAAGACATCAGAAGCTGATCAAATAAAAGCCAAAGGAGGAAATATCATGACGCAAGCCATCAACGTAACACGTGGAATACACTGGGTCGGCGTTAACGACCACCAGACGGACCTTTTCGAATCCCTCTGGCCCCTGCCACGCGGTGTAACCTACAACAGTTACCTCATAGACGACGAAAAAGCCGTTTTGATCGATACGGTAAAAGCTCCCTTCATGACTGACCTGCTCGACAGGATACAAGAAATTCTGGGACCTGGAAGGGGACTGGATTTCCTGGTAATCAACCATATGGAGCCCGACCATTCCGGTGCCGTAAAGATCCTGAAAAAGCTCTTCCCTGAAATGAAAATCGTCGGCAACGCCAAGACGAAAGACCTGCTCGAAAGCTTCTATTTCCTCACCGACGACCTTGTTATCATGAAAGACGGCGACTTTCTCGACATAGGGAGCCGCAAACTGCAGTTTTTCACGGTGCCCATGGTGCACTGGCCGGAGACCATGGTGACCTGGGACGCATCCACGAAAACGCTCTTTTCCTGCGACGCCTTCGGTGGTTTCGGGGCCCTTGACGGAGGGCTTTTTGACGACGAGGTGGACATGAACTATTACGAGGGAGAAATCCTCAGGTATTTCTCCAATATCGTGGGGCGGTACAGCCCGCAGGTCCAAAAGGCCATCGAGAAGATCAAGGGGCTGGGAGACATCGGGATCGTCGCACCTTCCCACGGGCCGATACACAGGAAACACCCCGTAAGAATCATCGATCTTTATGACCGGTGGAGTCGGCACGAAACCGAATGCGGCGCGGTGATCGTTTTCGGGTCCATGTACGGCAATACACAAAAGACCGCCGACGCCGTTGCCAGGGCCATGGCCGAAGACGGTATAGAAAATATGGTATACCACGATATTTCCAGGAGTCACGTTTCTTTCATCGTCCGCGATATCTGGAGATACAAGGCCCTGGTACTCGCCAGCTGTACTTACAACACGATGCTCTTCCCGCCAATGAACGAGCTGCTCGACCACCTGCTGAACAAAAAAATGAAAAACCGGTTCCTCGGGCTGGTCGGTTCATACAGCTGGAGCAAGGGAGCTCTCGAGGCCCTGCAGGAATTTGCCTTCAAAGGAGGCTGGCAGCTCATCGATCCGCAGGTGGAGGTAAAGTCCTCACCCAGTCCGGAAGATCTGGCAGCCTGCGGGCAATTGGGCAAAAACATCGCCGAAAAACTTAAAAGCTGCGATTATCTCGAAAAATTCACGCTGGACTAAAACGCATCCGTAACCGATACAAATACCTCGAAGGGTGCAGCGACCTTTCCCTTAAGCTCCACCCTTCGTTTTTCATGTAGTCAGGCCTCGTCGACCCTGACCAGTACTTTCCGTTTTCTCGTCCCGTCAAACTCGCACAAAAAAACCCCCTGCCAGGTCCCCAAAACCAGCCTGCCGTCTTCGACCAGCAACGCGAGTTCAGGCCCGACTAAAGAGGCCTTGATATGAGCCGCCGAGTTACCCTCTCTGTGGCGATAACCGCCCTTCCACGGCACCAGTCCGTCGAGGGCCGCCAATATGTCTGCGGCAACGTCCGGATCAGCCGATTCATTTATGGTAACGGCCGCCGTCGTGTGTGGCACAAAAACGCGGCACACCCCTCTTGTTACGCCTGATTCCAGGACAACCGCGGCGACTTCCTGCGTGATATCCACCATCTGAGACCTGGCACTCGTGGAAAATCCCAACGTTTTGACCATCCTGCAAATCCCCCAGACTTCAAAGTCTCCGTTGATTCTCAAACCAAAACATGTTAGGATTGCCTAACATGTTTTGGTTAGGAGTCGATTTCAATGATAGACCTGTTAGC
>JAHDOX010000087.1 GCA_018434645.1 Synergistales bacterium
AAAAGTGCTTCGAGTTCTTTCACCCTGTCAACCATGGCCCTCTCCTCCCTCGCAACGGGACTTCAAGGATATTCTATACCTTTTCGGAGTGACTGGCCTCCAATACCTTTTTGCATCTCGGGCAAACGCCTTTTTCGTCAACGTCCACCGAATATTTCCAGCATCTAAGGCACTTGGTCCCTGCGGCCTTTCCTATATCCATCAGGATCCCCGTCTGCTCGTCTTCGTACCTTACGGTATCGCCGGCGACAACCCCTGCGTCGCCGATTTCAAAGTCCGAAGTTATTGTGACAGTTTCCCATTCTTCTTCCGACAACAAGTGCAAAACCTCTTCTTGACCCGAGGCATCCACTATCCTGACTGCAGCCTCGAGGGGATGACCTATGATACCTTTGTTTCTTGCGACTTCCAGTCCGCGGCTCAAGGCACCGCGCACTTCAAGCACCATGGACCAGAAATTCTCCAGTTCGTCGTCTGCAAGATCGTGATCAAAAAGAGGCCAATCGGCAAGAAACACGCTTTCCGGAAGGCTCCCGTCGATCTTGCGCATTTCCTGCCACGCTTCCTCGGCAGTAAAACTCAAAACAGGGGCGAGCATCTTTACAAGTGCCTTCAGAATCTCCCACATCACCGTCTGGCAGCTTCTGCGTTCAAAGCCTTTTGCCGGCTCGACGTAAAGGCGGTCCTTGCTTACGTCAAGATAAAAGGCACTCAGGTCATTTACACAAAAATGGTGCATATTGAAGCTGGGAAGATGGAAGGCATATTCGTCATAGCCTTTCGTAACTCTTTCTATCAAGTGCTGCAGACGTGACATGGCCCACTTGTCCAGAGAAGGCAGTTCGGCACATGAAACAGCGTCCGATTCCGGGTCGAAACCGTCGAGGTTCCCAAGCAGGAACCGGAGAGTGTTTCTTATTCTCCGGTAAGACTCGACAAGATTTTTAAGGATGTTCTCGGAGATCCTTATGTCGTTGCGATAATCAGTGGACGCCACCCAAAGCCGCAGTATATCGGCGCCGTATCTGTTGATGATTTCCTGCGGCGCGATAACGTTGCCCAAAGACTTGGACATTTTCCGCCCCTCGCCGTCGACGATAAAGCCATGAGTCAGCACGGCATCATAGGGTGCCCTGTCCCTGGTCGCGACAGACGTGAGTAGCGACGTCTGAAACCAGCCCCTGTGTTGGTCGCTGCCTTCAAGGTAAAGATCAGCCGGCCACTTGAGGTCCTTTCTCGTCTCAAGTACTGCGATATGGCTGCAACCTGAATCGAACCACACGTCCATTATGTCTGTTTCTTTTCTGAGACCAGACCTGCCGCATTCGGGACAGACATCGAGATCGCCCAATAGTTCTTTTGCAGAGAAGTTCCACCAGCAGTTGGAGCCGTTTTCGGCAATCTTCTCTTGAACGCGCCTGATCCTTCTAGAATCGACCACGGTTTCCCCGCACCCGTTGCAGTAAAATGCTGGAATCGGAACACCCCAGACACGCTGGCGGCTGATGCACCAATCGGACCGGTCCCTCACCATGTTGGAAATGCGGCCTTTGCCCCAGTCGGGAACCCATGTGACCTTCTCTATCTCTTCAAGGGCCTTTTGCCTGAAGGCACTGACTGAAACGAACCATTGTTCGGTGGCCCTGAAAATCACGGGCTTCTTGCATCTCCAGCAATGGGGGTAGGAATGGCGGATCGAGAGCTTTCCAAGTAAACGTTTACTTTCCCGTAGTATCTCGAAAATCCGCTCATTGGCTTTTTCCAGAGGCAAACCACCCACCAGAGGTGTATCCGGCAGAAAAGCCCCCTTGTCATCCACAGGGTTAAGCACTTCGAGGTCATACCGGATGCCTGTTTCATAGTCCTCCACACCATGGCCGGGAGCCGTATGCACGCATCCCGTTCCCTGATCGAGGCTCACGTATTCCGCCAGTACAAGGGTCACCACTCTCTCATCGTAGAAAGGATGTCTTGCCTTGAGGTATTCCAGTTCCCTGCCCTTCACTTTCAAAACCGACTCGCCGAAAGACATTCCGGTTTCCGTCGATACCTGATTCAGCAACCCTTCTGCGATGAGGTATACCACATCCCCAAAACCCGATCTTACAAACACATATTCAAGGTCAGGGTGCACCGCAATGGCCATACTGGCAGGAAGTGTCCATGGCGTCGTCGTCCAGACAGCGACAAACACATCTTTACCTTCAAGTTCAGGGAAGCGGCTCTCTTCGTCTATGAAAGGATACGCTACGTAAATAGAAGGTGACGTTTCATCCTCGTACTCTATCTCTGCTGCTGCCAGGGCAGTCTGGCAATCGGCACACCAAAAGACAGGCTTCTTTCCCTTGTATACCAGACCTCTTTCCACCATATCGGCGAATGCTCCTATCTGTGCAGCTTCATACTGGGCCTTGAAAGTAATATAAGGATCCTGCCAGTCGCCCAGAACTCCAAGGCGCTGAAACTCTTCGCGCTGGACATCTATGTAGGTCCTGGCGTACTCCATGCAGTAGTCACGAAGCTCGGCCGGCTCAACTGCTTCCTTGTCCACACCTTTTTCCCTCAAGACCTTAAGCTCGATAGGCAGGCCGTGAGTATCCCAGCCCGGCACATAGGGAGCCCTGTATCCCCGCATCCACTTGTACTTTGGTATGAAGTCCTTGAGAATCTTGTTAAATGCCGTTCCTATGTGGATATTTCCGTTGGCATAAGGGGGTCCGTCATGGAGTACGAATGTCTCGGCGTTTTTTCTGGATTCCATGAGCGTCTCGTAAAGCTTTACAGAAGACCAGAACTCCAGCCACTCGGGCTCTCTTTTTGTAAGATTGGCCCTCATGGAAAAAGAAGTCCTGGGCAGGTTCAAAGTGTCTTTGTAATCTTCAGGCATTTAAAATATTTCCTCCCTTCTTTATTGCAAAACGTAGCCGCCCCTTTTCCGTAAGACGGCTACGCCAGATCATTAAAACCCGAATCCAGACCCGATAACCTTTGCTCAGAATGTCTTTGCGGCAGTAGCTTTTTTCGCCTTGACGGTCTGAAGAAGATGCATGGATATCAGAACTGCCAGCCCTATGGTATCGGACACAAGACCTGGAACCAGAAGCGTCAGGGCCCCTCCTATCGCGAGTGCACGCTGCCAGGCCGCCATTTTAGTCTTGTAAAAACCGATGGATCCCATACCAAGCAAAAAGACTCCCAGAAGAGCCGTTGCTATAGACAGGGTGAACTCCACCGGCTTGAAATTAACAAGAACAAGCATAGGGTTGAACACGTAGATATAGGGTACCAGAAAACCTGCAAGAGCCAGCTTTATAGCCGTCCCTCCCGTTTTCATCGGGTCATCACCGGCAATGCCGGCGCCGGCGTAAGCAGCCAGCGCGACAGGAGGGCTAAGGTCGGCAGCGATTCCGAAATAAAGCACGAACATATATGCGGCCATTGGGGCCACCCCCAGCTGTAAAAGCGCCGGAGCCGCCATGGTGCTGGTAACTATGAAGTTCGCCGTCGTCGGTAACCCGGCTCCCAAAAGAATGCAGGCCACCATGGTGAGGAGCAGCGAAAACAGGAGCACTCCTCCTGAAAGAGCGATGATGGCACTTGCGATGCGCAGGCCGAGCCCGGTGAGCGTCGCCGTACCGACGATAATACCCACCGTTGCGCAGGCGCAGGCGACTCCCAGTGCGCCCTTTGCTCCCGATTCGAGGGCTTCTTTCAACTTGGGTAGGGTCATGCGCGTCTGTTTGTTGAGAAAAGATACGGCAACGGTGAGCAGTATTCCGTAATAGGCTGCCTTCAGCGGCGTATAGCCGACAAGCAGGAAATATATTATGCCCGCCAGCGGGGCCAGAAGATGACCGCGCGTTTTAAGGAGCGGAAGGATCTTCGGCAGTTTTTCCCTCGGAAGTCCCTTCAGGCCTAGTCTAGTTGCCTCCAGATGGACCTGTACGATTACGGCGAAATAATAAAGCAGGGCCGGAACGATAGCCGCGGCGGCGACGTGAAGATAGGGCACTCCCAAAAATTCCGCCATGATGAACGCAGCGGCCCCCATGACGGGCGGCATGATCTGACCACCGGTGGATGCCACAGCTTCGACCGCACCGGCAAAATAGGGCTTGTAACCCACACTTTTCATAAGCGGGATGGTAAACATACCCGTAGTACACACGTTGGCAACAGAGGACCCGGAAATGGACCCCATAAGCCCCGAACTCAAAACGGCGACCTTTGCGGGCCCACCCGTGGACCACCCCGCCAGGGCCATGGAAAGGTCGATTATGAAGCGGCCCATGCCCGTCTGTTCAAGAAAGGACCCGAACAGTATGAACATGAAAACGAAAGTGGCCGAAACACCCAGGGGTATACCGAAAATCCCTTCCGTACCCATGTACATGTGATTGATGATTCTGGTGAAGTTGAACCCGCGGTGCGCAAACATCGCCGGGAAATGGCGCCCCGCGTAACAGTAGAAAAGAAAGAAAATTGCTATACCCGGGAGTATGGGATTCGATACTCTTCTTGTAGCCTCCAGCAATAAAACGATCCCCAAAAACCCGGCGATGAGGTCCATCCTCGTCGGCAACCCGGCACGCATTATTATGCTGTCGAAGTAGATCACATGATAAAGCACAACATAAGCGACAACGCCTGCAAGAACAAAATCATACCAAGGAATTCCGCTTTTTATGTTCTTCTTTTTGGGCGGGTACAACAAGAAAACCAGAACAAGCACAACTGCCAGGTGCACCGCCCTTTGCTTTATCGCAAGCAGAAGTCCAAAACCGGAGGTATAAATATGAAAAACAGAAAGACCCACTGCGAGCGCCGTAACCAATAGTGCCTGCCATCCCTCTAGAAACCGGGTGTTAGCTTCTGTGTCGAACTTTCTCCGCAACTCGTCAAGGTCTATTTGAGCGGCCTGGAGTTCGGGCTTTTCCTCTCGAGCCGCTTCGGCTTCTTGCCTTGCCATGTTTTCTTCCGTCACGTCGATCCCTCCATATCACTCCTGGAATTACCGGGAAATAATTTATTGCCTGACAGTACCAGACACCTGGCTATAAAACGGCCATCGCATTTTACCATAGCCCTACCAGGCCGGTATGCTCTTTCGTAAAACTCCTTCAACAAAAGGCATTTCATAAACTTGCAGGTAAACGATTCGTTCAGGCAACACTTCGAACAGGTCGTAGGACATATCATCCCAGGGCGGTGCGAACACTATCCGGTTCAGCCCTATACGATTTGAGCCCACCCTGATCACCAGGGTCTTCCATTTCATCCTGCCCCCCCTGAAGACAAACCAACCCGTTTCGTTTCTGAAGGAACCGTTTCTGGGAGGCTCAGTGGGAAGCCCTGCATTGTGCGACTTGGACTTTTCCTGCCATTGCCATATCCATCCGCCTGAAAGTACGTACTCGTCCTGAACAGGCGTCTTCTGAACCGAATGGATATAACTGGTAACAAGCATCTGTCCAAGGGGTGCAGGTACTCGCAGCCACGTTCCTCTTTCCTCCGAAAGAGCCACTATCGAAACGGGAGAACAGAGTATGACGACAACACAGGTAACAATCAGAAGCGATACGAAATAGATGCGCAGCATCTTTGTCATTTGCAGACTCCATCCATTCCCCTGAGGTTTCCACCCTTATTCTTCGATCTTTTCGTCAGTCTCGCTTTCAAGGCCGCCGAGAAGGGGGACGAACCGGCAATAATCGAACCACTCGTCTTTCCATCCTTTTGCCACCCTGCTCCTCAAAAGCAACCTCTCGGTACCTAAAGCCACTCTTATGGGCGCCAGGATCCTGCCATATTCTTTCAGCTGTTCCTCCCAAACCGGCAATATTCCTTCCGCCGCAGCAGTAACCAGGATCCTGTCGAACAGTGTCGATCCTTTAAAGCCGCTTCGCCCGTCGGCGATTCTTACGTCTACGTCGTAACCGGCTGCCGAGAGGTTTTTTCGTGCCTGTCGGGCAAGGGCCGGTATCCTCTCGACGCTCACCACCTTCGCTCCCAGCTCCGCCAGGATAGCCGCCTGATATCCGGACCCGGCTCCGATCTCGAGGACCAGCTCGCCTTCCCGGGGATCAAGCAGCTCCGTCATCCTTGCCACCATGTAAGGCTGCGATATGGTCTGACCGTATCCTATAGGCAGCGGATGGTCTTCATAGGCAAAGGCCTCGTCACCAGGCCGTACAAAAAGGTGCCTGGGAACCTTCAAAAAGACATCCAGGATCCTTCCATTACTTATACCTCTTGGAACAAGTTGAGTTTCCACCATTCTCTCGGCACGTTCCCGCCAGTCATGCATCTTGCGATCACCACGGGACACATTTTACCAGATGTTTTTAATTCCACGACATGAAAATCACAAACGGTTTCTACATAAGAAGAGGCTTTATCCGTTAAGACACAAAAAACCCGACAGGAACTGCAACCTGCCGGGTGGCATTCTGGCGGGCCTGGCCCGATTCGAACGGGCGACCTACGGCTTAGGAGGCCGTTGCTCTATCCCCTGAGCTACAGGCCCGGAAAACAGAGGTTATATTACCATGGGTAAGGACCGAGTTCAATGCTTGCGTGAACCAGTCGTGCAAATTTCCTGCCCATCTCGCACAAGCCATTCAAAAAGGCTACCAGACCAACGGTCCCAGTCATTCCTTGTTTCAGCCAAATCAGTCTTTATTCTTGAAATGAGCTCCTTCACGTCGGAAAACCGCATTTCGTTTCTGATTCTGCGGAAGAAAAATATTACAATTTCTTTATTGTAAATGTCCCCTTCGTAATCCAGAAGATGGGCTTCGACACGCAGGGCGCGCTGCCCCTCGAAAGTCGGATTATACCCCACGTTAACCGCTGCAGAAAAAAGCCTGCTATCAGAAAGGACCGCACCGGAATATACTCCCCTTTCAGGTACAACCTTTTCCAAAGGCATACAGAGGTTTGCCGTGGGGATCCCCAGCTCACGGCCCCTCCCTTCTCCATGTACGACCCTGCCCGAAAGGAAAAAAGGATAACCAAGCAATTCGGCGGCATCAACGACATCACCGGCAAGCACCATCGTCCTGATAAAAGAACTGCTCACCTTGTTTTCCCCCACCACAACGGGAGGGACAACGGCCACCTCCCAGCCCTTTTGGGAGACCAAAAGCTCCATGCGTCTGGCGTCTCCGCTTCTTCCCTTTCCGAACCTGAAATCTTCCCCGATAACCACGCCCTGCAGAAAATATCTTTCTTCGAGGCACTCTATGAATTCCTCGGGGGAAAGCTCTGCAAGCGCTCTTGTGAACGGCAATCTCACAAGTTCGGGTATCCCGAGTTTGCTCGCGATGAAGTCCTTTTCCTTCTCGGTAAAAAGCATCATGAAGGTTTTTCCGTTCAAGAAGGTCTGCGGGTGCGGGGAAAAGGTAATAACACCCCACGAATCCTGTCTTTGGGCCGCCATTTTTCGGGCCCTTGAGAAAAGTTCCCTGTGTCCCTTGTGAAAGCCGTCGAAGGCCCCTATTGCGGCAATCATGGGTACGCGTCCTTCTCCTCTCCGATATAGATGTTGGTTTCAGGTTTGAACCAGGTTTCTTCCTGCAATTTCA
>JAHDOX010000041.1 GCA_018434645.1 Synergistales bacterium
CCAGAAGCGTAACGCCGGAAAAAAGCAGCATGTAGGCGATGCTGGGTGGATATTTGTTTACTGCCAGAAAGGCGATGACGCCTTCGCCTTCAACGGGGTGGGTGTTCCCGAAGCCGCCCGAAAGGCGAAGCAAGGCGAAAGCAACCACGAGGGCAGCTCCGGCGAAAGGAAGCATACGATCCGTTTTGGCGCGCTCGTCCTGGAGCCAGCGGGCGAGCACCATGCCGAAGAGGGCGAAGACAAACCAGGGGAGCACCGGGTAGAGGACGAAGACGCGAAGGTCTTCTGTTTTCAGCCCCGAGGGGATGAAGGAAAACATCGCAGGCAGGCTGACGGATTCCATGGGCTCGGGAAAGCCCAGGTGGACGTTGACGAGCCACTGGGTTATGACAGCCAGAACGACACCAAGGGCGGCCAGGGCTTTTGCCGGAGCCCGCAGTAACAAAGACCCGAGGGCCATGGACCCGGCGAGGGAAAAGAGCACGCCGAATTCAAGGGTGATGGCGGGGTTGTCGGCCTGTGATGGATATGCCAAAGACCAGACGGGATTCTCCAGGGTCAGCATGATGGCCACCAGGACGGCTGCCCGGATCCAGTAATGGCGGATGATCTTTGCCTCGGTCCACCCGGCTTCGCGCCGGCTTTTGGCGAAAAAGACCATTCCCGCCCCCATGATGAGGGCAAACCCCGGGGCGCAAATGTGGGTGACAAAGCGGGTAAAAAAGGCCTGTAGCGTGCCATAGTCGGGAACGGGCATGGCCCAGAACTCGAAAAAACCCTTGTGGCACACCAGACCCATGGTGTGATCCAGGGCCATGAGCATCATGATGAGCCCGCGCGCGGCGTCCAGCTCCGGAAGGCGCCTGTTGACTGAAAATAACTGCATGTCATCGTGCTGTGGCATGAAGAGTCTCCGTTGAAAGGTTTTGGTTGAATCCAGTGTATTACATATTTGAGAACCACCAAAGCAAGGTGTACGGTGACATGTTATTGAACCAGTCCACCATTCCAAAGCGGCGAATTCCACTTCTTCCAACCGAACCGCCCGCTCTCGTCCCCCTGGTGAATATCTGTTTTTTTGTCTTCATGTACCCCCTCCTCCCTCTGTTTGCGATGAAAATCCTGCCGAGTCGATGGAGTGCTTCGGTGCGCCTTGACAGTCTCAGGGCGGGGGTTTTATCTTTATCTGTATGAAATAGCGCAACAATGTTACGCAATACGCAACACCCCTCAATGAAAGAACAAAGCAACACGCATATAAAGCTTGCCCGGCAAGCGGAAAGAGCGGGTGGAACCTTGCCGAAGCGGGAATATGTCGTCAAGTCGGTTTTAAAAGCACTCGATATTCTGGAACTTCTGGATGAAGAACCGGGCCTTACGATAACGGAGATCGCAAGAAGGCTGGAGATGGAAAAAAGCACCGCCTACCGCCTTGTGAATTCGCTGAGACTTCGCGGCTATGTCCGGCAGGATAAAGAAACCCGCAAATATTTCAACGGCTTCAGGCTCTTTGAGATGGGTAGCAATGTCGTCAAGGACATAGAGCTTAAAAAACTGGCCTTGCCCTTCCTGCAGGAACTTTCGCAAAGGACGGGAGAAGCCGTAAACCTCGCCATCAGGGACGGCAAGGATGTGGTTTATCTCGACAAGATAGAAAGTGGCGCCACGATCAAAGTGGACCTTCACGTCGGGAAAAGGATGCCCATGTATTGCACGGGACTCGGAAAGGCCCTTCTGGCCTTTATGCCCGCGGAAGAAGTCGAGGCGCTCTTGTCGGGCGAGGTTTTCAAATCCTTCACTCCCAATACCCACAAGGATTTACCCTCACTAATGCGCGACCTGGAAAGAATCCGCCAACGGGGTTACGCCTTCGACGATGAGGAGTACGTCAAGGACCTGGTCTGCATAGCGGCCCCGGTTTTTGGAACGGGAGGCGACGTAGTGGCGGCGCTGAGCGTGGCGCTCCCCAAATACAGGTACGAATCCGACCCGGGCAAATATGAAAAGATAAAAGATCAAGTGATAGAAGCAGCTCAAAGACTGGACGAGGCCCTGAAGGGGCTCTATCGGCCTGCCTTTTGAACGTGCCCGGATCGTGCTCCCCATGTCCGGGTGCCTATAAAAATAAAAGGAGAGGATTATGAGATGGCCAAGGTGACGATTCAGGATCTGAAGAAGATGAAGCAAGAGGGCCGCAAGATCAGCATGGTTACGGCCTACGACTACACCCAGGCTTCCCTGGTGGAAAAGGCGGGAATCGAGATCATCCTGGTGGGGGATTCACTCGCGATGACAATTCTCGGGCACGACGGCACCGTGGCGCTTACGACGGAGGAGATGATCGCCCATATAAAACCTGTCGTAAAAGGTGCCCCGACGCCGCACATCGTGGGCGACATGGTCTTTGGATCCTATAACGAAAGCATTCCCCAGGCCATTCACACGGCTAACCGCTTGATGAAAGAAGGCGGCTGCGACAGCGTCAAGCTCGAAGGCGGCAGGCCCGACGTGGTGAAGGCCATTGTAGATGCAGGGATCCCCGTCCAGGGGCACATTGGCCTCACCCCCCAGACGGCGTCCATGCTGGGAGGGTTCAAGGTCCAGGGCAAAAGCCTGGATGCCGCAAAAAAGCTGATAGAAGACGCAGTGGCTCTTGAAAGGGCCGGGGCTTTTTCCATCGTGATCGAGTGCGTTCCCGAGGAGCTTGGAAGGGCCATAACGGATGCGGTTTCCATCCCAACCATAGGCATAGGGGCCGGACGCTACTGTGATGGACAGGTTTTGGTGTATCACGACATGCTCGGTATGTTCGACAAGTTCGTGCCGAAATTCGTCAGGCAGTATGCTAAGATAGGCGACGAAATAATA
>JAHDOX010000163.1 GCA_018434645.1 Synergistales bacterium
CCAACCCCCGGCAATTTTTTTCAGTCCTGTGGAGTACCAGGGAATGGGCTTGACGGAAAGGCCTTCAATCTGATCAAAGCGGATGCGTTTGCGGATAAGACCCGGCCCCATGACAACCTCAAGGGCGTCTTCTGTTACGCGAACGGTCATCGAAGTAAAAAGCAGCATGATCACCCCGAACAGTGCTCCGGCTGCGCCGAGAATGCCGTAGGGTGCCGTTCCTTCCGGAGCCGAGCTCCAACCGCTGTAAACGATAAACAGGAAGGTTACTCCCAATAGGATCCTGAGGCTCCATCCGGTCTGCCTGTGCTCATATTTTTCCATGTTTTGCCTCCTGCCTGCGTTTCACCGTCATTGCGGCCTGAACAACCATATGCTATACTGACACTATGACGTAACGACTTGTCAAGAGTTCGACAGTCTGAAGGAGGAGTTCTAGATGAGTGGCGTGTACAAGGTCATCGAACTCGTTGGATGCAGCGACACTTCCTGGGAAGACGCCGCAAGGCTGGCCGTGGAAACTGCGTCGAAAAGCCTGCAGGATCTTCGAGTGGCCGAAGTCGTCAAACAGGACGTAACAATCAAGGATGGGAAGATCGACAAATATCGAGTGCGGCTTAACGTGTCTTTCAAATATCATACGGGCGACGAGCAGGTAAGTGGGTATTTGAGAAAGCTTTTTGTAAGAGCGAGCTGGTCTGTCTTTCGGGGAAAGTTTTTTGCGGTTTGAGTTTTTAAAGAGCGTGGAGGCGTAAGTATGACCTCCTCGCTTTTTGTTTCATCGGACGAGGGCATTTTCAGCGATGACCATGGGGCCGAAGGAAGTCATGTACCTTTCGAGCCTTACGACATCACCGTCAAAAGAGATTCCCTTGTGGACCCAAAGCTTGATTCCTTCCTGCTCAAGCAGCTTGTATTCTTCGCTTTTTTCCGGCGAGCCACCCTGCACGAGGGCCACGATCGACTTTGCTCAGCCGGAACCTATTTCCTGAACGGAGAGGTAGGCGACATTGCCCATTTTCTCGATCTCCGATCTAGCCTCCTCCGAAATCGACAACTCCATTGCCGCAGCGGTTCCTGCCGATGCTACCAGCAATACAAGGGCAATTCCAAGCAGTACGAATATCCCACGATTTTTCATGCTCCTCTACTTCCTTTCTCCGGTTCTAGTAAGGATCTTCCGTTTGTCAGCCCGACGTATTATCGCATGCCTCGTTCCCGGCGGATCCTTTCGTAGGCACTTTGTATCCGCTGGAATTTTTTCGACGCGAACTCTATGAATTCCTTGTCGAGGTTCTGGCCTATGAACTTGTCGGGATGATATTTAGCCACAAGTTCCCTGTATCTTTTCCTGATAACCTCGTCGCTGTCGCTTCTTTTACAGCCGAGCACTTCGTAGGGGTCGGCAGATTCTCTGTAATCATGGTAGCTATCGTTTCGGGAACGTTGAGAACCACCTCTTTGATACTGCCGCTGCCTTCTTTCCTGTCCGAGGATGCCGTAAAGCACTTTAAAAGCCATCAAAAGGAAAAGCAGCAACGGGAGAAATCTGAGGACCCTTAAAAAAAACAACATTTATTTACACCTCTGGATCCTTAGGTCCGTTCAAAGAATTTTATCCTCCCGGTTTCTTTTTAGTTCCTGCAAGCGTTTCCGTGTTTTCTCTATATCGGCTCTGGTTTTTTCGAGCCACTCCATTCGTTTTTTCTGGTCCATTTCCCTGGCTTTCGGGTCCGATTCAAGAAACTTCAGTTTCTTTTCCTGGATAGCAAGCCAGTCTTCTAGTCGTTTTTCCTGTTCGATTTGCTCCCTGAACCGCTCGGCTTCTCCGTCTTCTTTCACGAAGGCCCTGCTCACGTTGTATCCCTCCGTAACGGATATCCAGCCGCTGTTCCGGCTGGAGACTTTGGACAAGTATTATATCGCGACAACCTCTAAACGCGAAAGAACCGGAGTACCCGGCGCAAAAACCGGAAAGGATCATGAAAAACATGTCTGTCGAATTGAATGGGTTGTTGACGGTTTCCCGAAGGGGCTGAACACAATTGCAGGGTAGAAATACAAGCCGGTGAGAGCAGCAAAGGAATCGCTCTCACCGGCCATGAGTGTTCGTTTTATTCTTCCTTTCCGTTTTGCCGACGTTCCGGATGCCTATATTCCCTCCAGAATTCCCTGAATGCTTTTTGAGCCAGGCGGACTCTATCTTTACACCGGGGTGTCAACCTGTCGGAGAAATCGAAAGAGTCTCCGCTCACGGAAAGCATTAGGCCATCAGGCACCCTGCCTAGTATCTCCGCTGCGAAGGAAAGTACGCTCCCCGGGCCGAAGGTGTGTATATTAAGACCATCAGCTCCCGATTTCGAAGGCTCTACCTTTTCCAGGGCATATCCCTCGTCGTAAGAAAGAAGAGAGGCATCACAAAAAACTGCTACATCTATATCTTCTGCCTCAAGTACGGCCTCCGGCAGCAGCTGGTGACCCCGCCACAAAACCGCCTCATCCCCATATTTTTGTATGGCACGGGCCACAAGCCACGCCAGAACGTGCCCGGCACCATCATCCTGTCTTGAGGGGTTACCGTATCCAAGTACAAGCACGCGCATCGGCGGCCGTTTACCAGTCTATTCCCTGACGCAAGTGGCCACTTCTTCGCCCGTGGCGCTGGTGGGCGTCAGTTTGAGCGGCATCTTGCCGACTGCATGGGTAGAACAAGACAGACAGGGGTCGTAACAACGTATCACGTGCTCCATCCTGTTCATTACACCCTCCGGGACTTCAGGTCCCTTGATGTACTGCCTGGCAACCGATTCCACACCCTTGTTCATGGCGTAGTTGTTGTGCCCGGTGGCCACTATGAGGTTAACTCCCGTGAGGGCGCCCTTTTCGTCCACCTGGTAGTGGTGGATCAGAGTGCCCCTGGGTGCCTCTATGACACCTATACCTTCCGGGTAGATTTCTGAAGAAGTAACCCTGAGGTCACTCCCCGTTATGTCAGGATCTTCCAGAAGTTCACCGATCTTCTCCAGCCCGTACAGCGTCTCTATGAGCCGGGCGTAATGGTAGTACAGAAGGTGATGGACCATTCCTTCTTCGCCGGCCTGCCTGAACACCTTGAGTTCCGCCGAGGCCTCGGGCGTGGAGATGTCGTCGCAGGCGTTGACCCGTCCGAGGGGGCCGACCCTGTAGCTCCCATGGGGGAAGCCAAGAGGTCTGTAGAAGGGGAACTTCAGGTAGCTCCAGCTTTCCACGTGTTCTCCTATATGGTCTATGTACTCCCAGTCTTCGAACTCGTCGATAATTCGCCCTTTCGCCCCTTTCAGCCTTATGTCACCGTCATACATCTCAAGATATCCACCGTTGACGAGACCCAGGTAGGCCGTTTCGAGGGGAGCGAAATTCCGGACCTCCTCTTTGTGTTTTTCGAGATATCCCTTTACAAGTTCCAGGGCCTGCCGGGCATCCGCCGTTTTCGCGGGCAGTGCCTTCAGGATTGCGTCACGCTCGTCCTTTCTGAGGCCGCGGTTGACTCCACCGGGTATACTATGCCAGGGATGCACCTTCTTCCCACCCAGCGTCTTGATGATATCCTGTCCGAATTTCCTCAGAAGTATACCCTTGGTTGCAAGGTCGGGGTACTTTGCGGCGACTCCGGCAATGTTTCTTGTAGCCGGATCCGCATCGAATCCGAAAAGCAGGTCCGGGCTCGAAAGGTGGAAAAAGCTCAAGGCATGGGACTGTACGACCTGCCCCATATGGAGCAGTTCGCGCAACTTGTGAGCCGTCGGCGTTATTTCAACGCCGAGTATGGAGTCGCAGGCCTTGGCTAACGCAAGGTGATGGCTCACGGGACAGATGCCGCAAATCCGTGGCGTGATCTCGGGCATTTCCCGGAAATCCCGGCCTTTGCTGAATGCCTCGAATCCCCTGAACTGGGTTACATGGAAGCGGGCTTCCGATACGGATCCGTCTTCCGCGAGATGAACCGTAATCTTGCCGTGACCTTCTATCCGGGTAACCGGATTTATTTCCAGCTTGCGTACCGTCGTCATGTCTTGGCCCTCCTTAGTCATACCGCATCATATCCGAGGGCACTTTCGGGATCCTGCCCTCGAGCAGTTCCTGGAAAACCCACAGGATTGTTTCGGCGTCGGGAGGACAACCGGGAACATATACGTCGACTTTTACTGCGTAATCCACAGGAATGGCCTTCGGCAAAAGAGCCGGCAGGTCCTCTCCCGGGATGACGCCCTCGGGATTGACGGTGCTCGGCGTATCGACGTAACCGACTTTGAGGGCTTCCTCGGGAGTCATGAAGTTTCTCATGGTATTGATACCGCCGAAAACGGCGCAATCCCCCCAGGCCACCAGGATATCGCACTGCTCGCGCATCTTTTTCGCGAGATGGAGTTCCTCCTCGTTGCCGAGGCCACCCGAAATGACGCCGACGTCGACTTTGGGTATCTCCTTTCCGTCGACTACCGGCGAATACAGGATATCCACCTTGTCCAGAAGGCCGACGATCTTGTCGTCTATGTCCAGAAAGGACATGTGGCATCCGGCGCAGGCTTCGAGCCAGACCGTAGCTAGTTTCACCTTTGCCATTACCGCGACACCTCCTCCAGTTCGACCATTTTGGCTTTTTTCGGATCGATCTGGCTTTCATAAATTTGCTCGCAGGGAGCGGCTTCGGGCTTCCCCAGGGTTACATCGAGGTTTTGGGCCAGTTCCCCCAGCACCGAAGCAAGACTCCTTACCTCGCCCTTGGGAGGAACTATGACGTTGAGCCTGCGGCGTTCTCCCTCGATGGTGCAGAAATGACCGCTCCTCTCATACCACGCCGGTGCAGGAAGCAGCACATCCGCCATGTTCACCAGAGGATGCGCCATATAGGGCGACTGGACGACGACAAAACGTGTCCTCGAAATCGCCGCCAGCGATTCCTCGTCCTCGGGAATAAGACCGGTTGAAAAGACGTAGAAGAAATCCAGGTCCTCCTTCCCGAGCCATGCCTTGTCAGCAAGGACGGTGTTGATCGTTCCAAGGCTGTTTCCGCTGGAGACAAGCGGCACTACACCTATGCCGTCCTCAAAAAACGCTCCTGAGGCTATTGCAAGGTTGATCGCCGCAGTTACCACCTTCGGGTTCTGCGATACGGCCCTTCCAAGTACGAAAACAGGCTTTTTGGAACCTGTGAGGCAAAGAACCAGCTTCTCCAGGTCCTCGCCTACGACGCCAGCGGCTTCAGCAGCCTGGCCGAGGGAGTCCCTGTAGGCGTTGAGCGCTTCTGTTCCCTTTCCTATATCATCCTCCGCGAGTTTGAGCGAAATTATTGTTTTTGCGAGTGCAAAAAGGAGTTCGGCATCGCCGCAGGATTGCTTCAACCTGAGATCTATATCTGTAATACCCTTGAAGGGATTCCCCTTGCTGCAAATGTTTACAAGAGATGCCTCGTTTTTAAGCGTCCCGACCCGCATGTAGCTTGCCACAACCGGAGCTTCCTCGTCGGGATTTGCGCAAAGGTTGACTATGCAGTCGCTTTCCAGGATGTTATGCGCCGCAGTGAAGGGCCTGACACCCTGCTTCCTGAAAGGTTCGAGGCCGTCCCTGAAACCTCTGAGTACGTCACCGTCGAAGGTGTCCAGGCAATCCATCTCCATGGCGTCGCGGAAAAACTTGCTGAAAATGGCCAGTTCCTCGTCGGTGCACAGACTTGATACCAGTGCTCCGGCGCTCTTTTTCTTCGTTGCCCTGGCGAACTCCGCTGCTACTTTTGACAAAGCCTCTTCCCACGTGGCCTCGCGCTAATGAACACCTTCCCGGATCATTGGGACATGGATACGATCGCTTTCGGTCGACCTCGGCAGTTCGAGACGGCCTTTATAGCATAGTTGCCCCCCATCGGGTTCATCGGTCCCCAGGCCTTCCACCCTGGCGATACTGCCGGTACGTACATAGCCCTTGAACTTGCATCCGACCGCGCAAAGCGGGCATACGCTTTCGACCACGTCGTCGCAATCGCTTCTTCTTCCCCTGTAGGCGAATTCACGTATCGTTATCGTCCCGGTGGGACAGACCTGCGCACAGGCACCGCAGTTCACGCAGGTATCGCTTTCACCGAGCTTGTGCCCGAGGTCCGACATGATCTTCGCGTTCCATCCGCGATCTTTCAGATCCAGCGTGTGGGCTCCCACTTTCTCCGCACAAACCCGGATACAGCGAAGGCAAAGCACGCAACGGTTATGGTCTAACTGAAATTCCGGATGCGTCGCGTCATTTTCAAAATCAGAATACAGGTAGGGGTAACGTACGTGGTCCATACCGTGCTCGATGGCCAGCCGCTGAAGCTCGCAATCTCCGCTTTGGGAACAGTACATGCAGAAATGGTTTCTCCCTGCAAAAAGCAGCTCCAAAAGCTGTTTCCTGTAGTCAAACAACGTTTCGGTCTGGGTGTGTACAATCATCCCGTCCTGGGCAGGGGTGGTGCATGCCGTCAGAAGCTTTGGATTCTTTTCTACCTCCACCACGCACATCCTGCAGGACCCGATGGGTGTCAAACCTTCAAGGAAACACAGCGTGGGAATGTAGACGTCGTTCTTGCGCGCCACGGTAAGGATGGTATCGCCGTGTTCCCCCTTGCACTGTTTACCGTCTATGGTCAGGGTAATTTCCTTCATCTCATATTCCTCCCCGCCGCCTCAGTCCTTGTGTACCGCGTTGAAGGGGCACACTTCCAGGCATGTGCCGCATTTTATGCAGCGCTCCTGGTCGATCTTGTATGGAGTCTGCCGATCGCCCGAGATGCAGTTGACCGGGCAGTTTTTGGCGCACAAGCCGCATTTTTTGCATGCTTCCGGATCTATGGTGTAGGCGATAAGCGCAGCGCATGCCTTGGCAGGGCATTCCCTGTCCTTGATGTGCGCTTCGTACTCGTCACGGAAATACTGCAACGTGGTCAACACGGGGTTCGGTGCCGTCTGGCCGAGACCGCACAGGGACATGCGCTTGACCATCTGGGCGAGTTCCTCGAGGGTTTCGAGGTCTTCCATGGTGCCCTCGCCCCTGGTGATCTTCTCGAGCAGAAGAAGCATCTGTTTGGTACCTTCCCTGCATGGGACGCACTTTCCGCAGGATTCCCGCTGGGTGAATTCCAGGAAGAATTTCGACACGTCCACCATGCAAGTATCTTCATCCATGACCACAAGGCCACCGGAGCCCATGATCGCACCGGCCGCCGTCAGGGATTCGTAGTCGACCGGCAGATCCAGATGCTCTTCGGTAAGGCATCCGCCTGAGGGGCCTCCGACCTGTACGGCCTTGAATCCCTTGTCGTTAAGGATTCCGCCGCCCAGCTCGAATACGATCTCCCGAATGGTTATTCCCATGGGGACTTCGATGAGGCCGGTATTCTTGACCTTACCCGTCAGGGCGAAGACCTTCGTTCCCTTCGATTTTTCCGTACCGATGCTGCTGTACCATTCGGCCCCGTTCAGGATGATCTGGGGCACGTTGGCCCAGGTCTCCACATTGTTGATATTGGTCGGCTTCCCCCAGAGTCCGTGTTGTGCAGGGAAGGGAGGTCTTGGCGTAGGCATGCCCCGTTTACCCTCTATCGAGGCCATCAGGGCCGTTTCCTCACCGCAGACGAAGGCACCCGCCCCTTCCTTTATGTGCAGGTGGAAGGAGAAATCCGTCCCCATGATCCGGTCGCCCAAAAGTCCGAGTTCCTCGGCCTGGGCTATGGCGTTTTTAAGCCGCTTGATCGCCAGTGGATACTCGGCCCGGCAGTAAATGTAGCCCTCGTCCGCTCCTATCGCATAGGCACCCAGAAGCATGCCCTCTATGAGAGAATGTGGGTCTCCCTCCAGAACGGACCTGTCCATGAAAGCACCCGGGTCGCCTTCGTCGGCGTTGCAGATGATGTATTTTTTATCTCCCGGTGCCTTTCTGGCGAATTCCCATTTGAGTCCCGTCGGGAAACCTGCTCCGCCACGACCCCTTAATCCTGAATTTTTAACCTCTTCCAGAGTCTTCTCGGGAGTCATCTCCAACAGGGCCTTTGCGAACGCCTGATATCCGTCCCTGGAAATGTATTCTTCGATATGCTCGGGATTGATGTACCCGCAGTTCCTTAAAACGATTCTATGCTGCTTGCTGTAAAAAGGGATATCCCTGTAATGGGGGATCTTCGTCATCTCGCTCGGAACGGTGTAAAGTAAACGCTCTACGAGTCTTCCCTTGTAGAGATGCTCTTCCACAATCTCCGGTACATCCTCGGGGGTAACCCTGCAATATAACGCACCTTCGGGATAGACGACCACGATCGGTCCCATCTCGCACATCCCGTGGCATCCCGTCTCGACGAGCATGATCTCCCTGTCCAGTTTCCTGCGCTTCAGCTCTTCCTGCATGGCGCTGTAAACCGAAGGACCACCGCTCGCCGTGCATCCCGTCCCTTTACAGATCAATACGTGGGCACGATACAAAGCCATTTCCGAAAGCCCCCTCCCTAATCGGTTCTTCCGACTACCTTGTCTTCGACCACGTTACCGTTGACAAGGTGTTCGACCACTATCCGCGCGGCATCCTTCGGCTCGACGTTGCCGTAGGTGATCCTGGGCTCTCCCGGCCGGATAACGTCGACGAGCGGTTCTTTCTGGCACATACCAATACATCCCGTAGTCTCGACGGTAACTTCCTTCAATCCCCGCTTGTCCAGTTCTGCAAGTATGGCCGTCATCACATCCCGCGCCCCGGCGGCAATCCCGCAGGTTCCCATTCCCACAATGATCCTTGTTTTCCCACCTGAACGAGCTGACGTCAGGTCTTTTGCCTGTTCCTTGATTTTCCTGAGATCTTCAAGACTGGTTATCTTCGGCAATGTACTCACTCCCCCCTGATCGGAGCGTTTCGATATTTTCCTTCAAATACCGGCGCAACCAAAGCGCCGTTTCCGGCTTTGCAAGGAGCCTTCTGTCCTCCAGAACCTCTATTATTTCCTTGGTATTCACGGAAAAACTCTTCCCGTCAAAGACATAACGGAAGGAAAAATCGCTGTCTGGCCAGCCGACTACCAGGGCAACCAGCGTGTCCGCAATTTCGCCCATGGGCGGGCAATCTATGCAGTCGCTTTTAAAGCGTGCCCGAATGGTGGTCCCTTTGCCTTTTTCCGATAATATCTCAAGCCCTCCGCCGCAAAGTTCTGCGGCATGCTTAAGGAAAGGTATCCCCAATCCCACTCTTCTTTCCGTCCTGGTCGTGTAGAACGGGTTGTGCAAAGCCAGGACCTCTTTTTCATCCATGCCTTTTCCGTTATCCAATACGGTCAACGTAATGGTTTTGTCTTTTGTGTCTTCGACAATGTCGATAGATACGCTTGTTGCATCGGCCTTGAGCGAGTTTTCCGCGATAGCCAGAACGTACTGAGAGAAATCCTGGAGCATTTCGGGCGTTATTCGTACTTGTCCAGGATCGGCTGGACCTTGTCAGGCGTCAGCCGTCCATGGGTCTCGTCGTCGATCATCACCACCGGGGCCAAGCCGCAAGCACCAAGGCATGCAACGGGCTCCAGTGTGAAACGGAGGTCTTCGGTCGTGTCGTTTTCTTCGACATGGAGAATCTGCTTAACTTTATCCAGAATCTTCAGGCTGCCCCTCACGTGACAGGCCGTGCCCCTGCAAACTCGAATTACGTGTCTGCCCCGCGGCTTTAGGTGAAACTGGGCGTAGAAAGTCGCCACACCGTAAATATCGGCCTTTGGTATCTTGAGCTCCTCCGAAATCGTTGCCAGGGCCTCTTCCGGCAAATACCCAATTTCCCGCTGAACGCTCTGGAGGATAGGAATAAGGCCGCCTTTCCTGCCCTTCCAGGGTGCTACAAGTTCTTTCGTCTTTTCCGAAACTCCCATTGTTTTGAGCGTCACTACCACCACCACCTGAATTGAGTTTTTGGCATAGCTTTACTATCGCAAGAGGACTAGTGAAAGACATCACTTTCTCGAATTGACCGGTACACCCCCATTCAAAGGAGAATTTTCGCAAAAAACAAGACATTAATCAACTCCAAAACCGGAGCTTTTTATTCCCAGGGCCACAAAACGCGCCGGCCCGCCTCGTTTCGCAAAGCCATTGCTATTTCTTCGAAACACGGGCGTTCAAGTAAAAAACATGTAGTCTTTCCGCGGTCGATATCATCAAGCCTGTGCGCATCGGAAGAACGAATTATGGTTCTTCCGGCTGCTTTTTCCCTCCACAAAAAAGCCTCTTTCTTTGTAAGCCGCCCGGAAAGCTCCACTGCGTCGACGCGCAGGTTTCCTGGGATAAGGCCCAGTACGGCCACGTAAGAATAGACCGGGCGGTCTATATGCGCCAAAACAGCCACCCCGCCGTTTTTATGCGCCTGAACGATTGTTTCGTCAGCGGTGGCATCGATGCCCTGAACGAGCAAGAATGGAACCTCCTCGATTATATTGTTGTCCTTGTCTATGACAAGTTGATAACCGAAGCTCTCCGGCCTGTTTTTTACGGGCGGGAGCAGACTCCATACCCAATTCTCGAAAGCCGTCGCGGCATCGCAGTCGGGGAAAAGGCAAATTACATGTATATCTTCAGAGGACTGGACCTCCAGCCCGCAGATGACCTCAAGGCCTGATTCTTTTGCGGCCTCTTTTACGGCCTTGCAGTTTTTGGCCGCGTTATGGTCGGTCACGGCGACGATGTCTATTCTTTCCCGACGGCACCTGCTTACGATGTCAAAAGCCCCCATGTCAAGCTCGGCACAGGGGGAAAGAACGGTGTGCACATGGAGGTCCGCCCGGTACCGCCTCATGACCTCCGCGATCCGCAAAGACCCATTTCGTAAAGCCTCCCGCAAAGTTCGAAAGCGTCAAGTCCCGTAGATGCGAGGGCAATGCTTTCACGTGCACAATGGTCCTCAAGTTCCGGGGAAGGAGTTCGCCCCGAGGCAAGCAGTACGAGAGGAATCTCCTTTAGTACCGCCACGGCCGCCACGTTCACATGATTCTGTATCGTCACCCAGACGGCTCCTTCAGGCGCCGACCCCATGATGAAACTAAGGAGGTCTCCAACTACACCGACTTCGACATCCCTGTCAAGACCAGCCGTTACGTGGACAGTTGCCCCAAGCTGTCTCAGGATTTCACTTATTTTCATATTCTTTCCTCCGGTGTCATGGTATGGACGAGCCTCCGCGACAAACCGTTGATCTCTTCGGAAAGGGCCGCTATCTTTTCCCTAAGCCTGAAGATGCAATCGTCCACGGAACTCTCGCCCCTTACTATATCCTCCGCCATGATGCGGCAGGACGGTCGGCCACAGGTACCGCAATCGAGGTGCGGAAGTTCTGCATAGACCGAATGGAGCTCCTCCAGCTTTTCCATAGCCTTGGCCATGTCCCTTCCAAGGGGTACTTGTTCGATAGATCTTATCTCTTCCTGCAGCTTCCAGATCTTCGCTTCATAAAGCGACTCTAGCGTTTCCCTTTCCTCTTCCGAAAGTTCGGGGGAATAACCGTAGTTCTCTATTTTAAGACGGCTGAGGAAACGAGATTCGGCATTTGAAATGCCCCCGATGCATCCGAGGTCGCAAGCCCTTAGCTCTACAAAGTCTACCCCCTTCATACGATGCAGTTCTATGTCCTGCAAAAGACTGATGACGTTTTTCATCCCGGAAACTGCTAGAGTGCGCACCGGCCTTTCGGCAAACTGCAGGATATGTCGGGTCTCACCACCTAACATGGCCCAGTTGAGCCATCTGGAATCCTTTGCCTTTCTTTCCGCCGACTCCTGTATGCCATGGCTCCGGGAGAGTATCTCCCGGGTAATACGGGCAGTTGAAATGACGAAATCCGCTGAACTTACGTCCCTGCCGACGGGATTTTCCACCATGGCGACCCTTGCGGGACAGGCCACCACAAGGCTTGCAGGCACGTCGTGTTTGTTGTGTCGCGCCCTCCACAGGTCTATGCAAGTCTCAAGGGGCGATTCCACAGGTGCCAGGTGAGACAGAAGTTCCTGGAACTTGATCTGGACGAGCCTGACAACCGCCGGGCAGTAAGTGGATATCATCGGAAGGTCTGCGGCCGAACCATTTTCTATAGCCCTGGAAATGGCCAATGCCGCCAGATCATAAGCCATGCTACACTCTTCGAAAATTGGCTCGAACCCCAACCCCCTGAGGACCTGGTCAAGAATCGCCGGATTCGGCGACCATGGAAACTGCGTGCACAAGGCGGGATCAGAAGCCAGCGTAATAGGCCTTACCGAGGAGACCTTGTCCCAGTCATTTTCCTGAAGGGAAAGAGCCCTGTGACGACAGCTTCTGATGCACTCGCCGCATCCGATGCATCTGTCTTCCAGTATGCGCACCTTTCCGTGTATGACCCGCATGGCTTCCGTGGGGCAGACTTTGATACAATTTACGCATCCCCTGCAGGCGTTTTCGTTGATCCTTATCCCGTGAGCCATTTCTCACGCCTCCCCGGAATCCAGGTAGATGACGGCCTTGAGCGTCGTGCCTTTTCCTGGTTTTGTGTCTATTTCCAGTTCATCGGAATATTTCTTTATGTTTGGAAGCCCCATCCCCGCCCCGAAACCCAGTTCACGGATAAAGTCCGGTGCAGTGGAATACCCCTCTTGCATCGCAAGCTCGACGTCCTCGATCCCCGGGCCTTCATCGCTTGCCACTATGGTGATTTTGTCTTCTTCCATTTTCATGGCGATCGACCCGCCCCCGCCATGAATTACGATATTCATCTCCGCCTCGTAGGTTACTATTGACGTCCTGCGGCACAGCTCGGCTGAAATACCCAATGACCTGAGTGTATCCTTGAACTCGGAGGCGGTTTCGCCCGCGGCCAAAAAGTCAAGGGGCTTGACTTCCCTCTCGATTACAAGGGGTTCGTTCAAACTCATCAACCCCACCTTTTCGAACAGGGACAAGGCCTGATCCCGGCCTGATAGAGCAGACCGCAGGTTTCAAACATCGTCTTGGCCGTGAGCACAAAGGGTATCCCTAACTTTCGGGCAAGTTCGATAGTTTCTTCCGGAGGCTTTTTACCCCTCACGAAGACTACGGCAGGCATATCTATCATGCTTGCCGTCCTTACGATCTGGATATTGACGAGACCTGTTATCAAAAGCGACCCGGGCTGGGCCAAAGCCAGCACATCGCTCATAAGATCAGAAGCGGAAGCACATTCCACGTCGACTGAAAAATCTCCCTCTTGGCTCAAGGGTTCGGCTTCCAATAAAGCCATGATATCACTCAATATCATTTAGGACCCCCCCTCGGGACGGACAACTAAGTGATTTATATAACTATATCATGTTTTCCTATATCATGTTTTCCTATATCATGTTTTCCTTTCCCCTGTCTTTCGGCTTTTTTGTGAACGGTCCGGAAGGCCGTATGGTCTAGCCACGTCGGGCCTGCAGAGGACTTTCACCTCCAAGTCGGTGTGCCATGCGGGGCGCACAATCCGCGTCGACCACCTGTTCGAGCAACTGCTGATTCTGCGGGTCAAAATGACCTCCCACGCATGGACAGGACTCGACACCACAAACGTACCCTCCCGGATTCCGTCCGGTACTCTCCGCCTGGGCGCGGGGTCTTCCGCTTTCTGCCGTCCGTCCTGTTCGCACCATGGGACATTCCTTCCTCA
>JAHDOX010000124.1 GCA_018434645.1 Synergistales bacterium
CACATTGACCATGGCAAGACGACGTTGACGGCGGCGATCACGAAGACGCTGGGATCAGTTGGATGGGCGGACTACACGCCCTTTGAGATGATCGACAAGGCCCCGGAGGAGCGTGAGCGCGGAATCACGATCAACATATCGCACGTTGAGTACCAGACGGAAAACCGTCACTATGCCCATATCGACTGTCCTGGCCACGCGGACTACATCAAGAACATGATCACCGGGGCGGCGCAGATGGACGGAGCGATATTGGTGGTATCGGCAGCGGACGGTCCGATGCCGCAGACGCGGGAGCACGTACTGTTGGCTCGCCAGGTGAACGTACCGGCCCTGGTGGTATTCATGAACAAGGTAGACCAGGTAGACGACGAGGAGTTATTGGACCTTGTTGAGATGGAGATCCGTGATCTATTGAACAAGTACGAATTTCCCGGTGACGAAGTTCCCATCATTCGTGGTTCAGCGCTGAAGGTGCTTGAGAGCGATGATGTGAGCCGGGAGAACGAATGGGCGAAGTCGATCTGGGAGCTCATGGACGCGTGCGACAACTACATACCGGAGCCCCAGCGCGAGGTTGACAAGCCGTTTTTGATGCCTATCGAGGACGTATTCACCATAACCGGACGCGGAACGGTAGTGACGGGACGAGTGGAGCGCGGCAAGATCAAAGCCGGGGACGAGGTAGAGATAGTAGGAATGCAGGAAGACACGCGCAAGACGGTGGCCACGTCGCTTGAGATGTTCCGCAAGATTCTTGACGACGCCATGGCCGGAGACAACGTGGGGGTATTGCTTCGCGGCATAGGCAAGGACGATGTTGAGCGGGGGCAGGTATTGGCCAAGCCCGGTAGCATAACGCCACACAGGCACTTCAAGGCGGAAGTGTACGTATTGAAGAAAGAGGAAGGTGGCCGTCACACGCCGTTTTTCACCGGATACAAGCCTCAGTTTTACTTCCGGACGACGGACGTGACGGGCGACATCAAGCTTCCTGAGGGCGTGGAGATGGTAATGCCCGGAGACAACGCCACGTTTGAAGTGAACCTTATCGTACCGGTGGCGCTCGAGCAGGGCCTTCGGTTCGCCGTTCGCGAGGGCGGCCGTACCGTCGGAGCCGGCGTCGTTACCGAAATCCTGGACAACTAACCCCAAAAAGGGGGGGAAAACGGTGGCAAAAAACATACGTATAAAGCTCAAGGCTTTCGATCACAGGGCGCTCGATTCTTCTGCGCACCAGATCGCGGAAACGGCAGAGCGGACGGGGGCAAAAGTTTCGGGTCCCATTCCGCTGCCGACGGAAATCAACAAATTTACCGTCCTCAAGTCTCCTCACAAGGATAAGGACGCAAGAGAGCAGTTCGAAATGAGGACACATAAGCGATTGGTCGACATTATTGACCCTACGCAGAAAACGATGGAATCGCTTATGCAGCTGAATCTCCCCTCGGGAGTTGACATCCAGATCAAGCTTTAGGGGGAGCTCTGGGCTGAAAGGAGCGTATAACGATATGAGCATGGGAATTCTGGGACGCAAGCTTGGCATGACCCAGGTCTACGACGAAAACGGGGTAAATGTCCCTGTGACAGTTGTCGAAGCGGGTCCGTGCAGTGTAGTGGACATCCGGACCAGCGAAAAAAACGGGTATTCGGCCGTGGTTCTCGGGTTCGGAGAAGTAAATGAAAACAGGCTGACCAAACCGCGAAAGGGAGTTTTTGAAAAGCGGAAGGTAAAACCAAAAAGATGGCTGCGGGAATTCCGGCTTGAGGATGTGTCCGGTCTGGAAATAGGGCAGGATATAACCGTCGGGATTTTCGAAAACGGGGAAATCGTAGACGTTATAGGCAAAAGCAAGGGTAAGGGGTACGCCGGTGTCATGAAAAGGCATCATTTCGCCGGAGGCCCTGCGAGCCATGGAGCTTCCAAGTTCCACAGGCAACCTGGCTCTGCCGGAGCGAGCAGTTCCCCCAGCCATATATTCAAGGGGAAAACCATGCCGGGAAGGATGGGAAACAAGAGAGTGACCGTAAAGAATCTCTCCATTGCCGGTGTCGATCCCGAAAATCATCTTTTGCTGATCAAGGGGGCCATTCCGGGTCCCAGAAACGGACTTGTCATGGTCCGAAAACGAAAAGGATCGCCGGAGTAGGGGGAGTGTGAAAATGCCGACAGTCAAAGTAGTCAATCTCAAGGGTGAAGTTGTCGGAGAGCAGGAATTGTCCGATGCGGTTTTTGCGGCTCCCGTCCATATTCCAGCGATGCACCAGGTCGTTGTGGCCCAGCAGGCCAATCGAAGACAGGGGACGCATTCGACAAAAACCAGGGGAGAAGTCCGCGGAGGCGGTCGTAAACCCTGGAGGCAAAAGCATACAGGAAGGGCGAGGCACGGAAGCATAAGGTCGCCCATCTGGAAAGGTGGCGGCGTGACTCACGGGCCTAAACCCCGTGACTACCACCTTAAAGTTAACCGTAAGGTAAAAAGGCTTGCTTTAAGGAGTGCGCTTTCCGTCAAAGTCAGGGAAGAGCGGCTGGTTGTGCTGGATTCTTTCGATATGGAAAAACCTAAAACCAGGGATCTGGTGAACTTTTTCGAAGCCACCCACGCCGGGAAAAAGCCGCTTGTGGTTATCGGGAAGTCGCTGCCGGCGGCCTACAAGTCTGTCAGCAATATACCCGGAGCAGGCGTGCTTCACGTCGACAGCATAAATGTTTATGACCTGCTGAATCACGATCACCTGATCGTGGCCTCCGACGCACTTGAAAAAATCGAGGAGGTGCTCGCAAAATGAACGAGACCTATCATGACATCATTCTCCGGCCAGTGATAACGGAAAAAAGCAGCCGGTTGATGGGGCTTGGGAAATACACCTTCGAGGTGCATCCTAAGGCCAACAAGGTCCAGATTAAAAAAGCCGTAAGCGAAATATTCAAGGTCAAGGTGAAGTCCGTACATACCATGTCTGTACCGTCCAAGCCGAAGCGAATGGGTGTATTTCTCGGACGGTCCAGGTCGTGGAAAAAGGCGATCGTGACCCTTGAGCCCGGCGAACGGATTGAATTCTTCGAAGGCGCGAGCATCTAGCCGGGGGGGGCTGAAAAATGGGAATCAAAAAATACAAACCAACAACCGCCGGCAGAAGATTTATGACCGGCGACACCTTTGAAGAGATCACGAAAAAGGAACCGGAGAAATCTCTTGTTGAACCCCTGAAAAAAACGGGTGGCCGCAACAACCTTGGCAGGACCACAATGCGGCACCGCGGCGGCGGCAGCAAAAGGCGGTATCGTATCATCGATTTCAAACGGAACAAGCTGGATGTCCCCGGCAAGGTGGCGGCCATCGAGTACGATCCGAACCGGTCAGCACGTATTGCCCTGATCCACTACGTCGACGGGGAGAAGCGTTACATACTTGCGCCGCAAGGTCTGGGCGTGGGCGATACCATACTGTCAGGTGAAAAAGCCGACATTAGACCCGGGAACGCCATGAAATTGAAGGACATGCCTGTAGGTACCTTTATTCATAACATCGAGCTGGAACCCGGCCGTGGCGGAGTGCTGGTCAGGGCGGCAGGAACCGCGGCCCAGCTGATGGCCAAAGAGGGCAAGTACGCATATGTCAGAATGCCCAGTGGCGAACTGCGCCTTGTCCTTCTTGAGTGCATGGCGACAGTGGGGCAGTTGGGCAACATTACCCACGAAAACGTTACGGCCGGCAAGGCTGGACGCACCAGGTGGCTCGGCCGGCGGCCCCATGTCAGAGGGATGGTAATGAATCCCGTCGACCACCCCATGGGGGGTGGCGAGGGGCGGAGCAAATCGAACAAACATCCGGTCTCGCCCTGGGGCACCCCGGCCAAGGGTTATCGTACCAGGAAAAGGAAGCCGTCCGACAAGTTCATCGTACGGCGTCGACACGAGAAGTAGGACAGGGAGGGACGGTTATGGCTCGATCCAGAAAGAAGGGGCCTTTCGTCGATCAGAAGCTTCTGCGCAAGATCGAGGCGATGAACGCCGAAGGGAAAAAACGGGTTATCAAGACTTGGTCCCGCCGTTCGACGATAGTGCCGGATATGATTGGACACACCATCGCGGTACATAACGGCAGGACACATATACCGATTTACATAAGTGAAAACATGGTTGGACACAAACTGGGAGAATTTGCCCCGACGAGAAAGTTCGGCGGCCATGCCGGCCAGGAACGTTCCACCCGTGTAAGGTAGGAGGGAGAGGTCATGGAAGCTCGTGCAACAGTCCGCCAGGTGCGCATATCGCCCTTCAAGAGCCGCCAGGTGCTTTCTTTGATACGCGGTAAAAGGGCCGACGAGGCGCTCATGACCCTCAGGAACACGCCGAAAAAAGCGGCAAGGATTATCGAAAAGGTCCTGCGGAGCGCCGTCGCCAATGCCGAACATAATTACGGCATGGACGTCGACAGGCTGGTAGTAGTCGAGGCTTTCGCGGACCAGGGTCCGTCGATGAAACGGTGGCGCCCGGTGTCCATGGGAAGGGTTCATGGTTACAAGCACCGGACAAGCCATATAACCGTTGTGGTCGCTGAGCGGTAAGGAGGGGTGAAAGTTGGGTCAAAAAGTGCATCCCGTCGGTTTTCGCCTGGGAATCGTCAGAGACTGGGAATCGAAATGGTTTGCCGACGGAAGGAATTACGCGGAAAAACTTCATGACGACCTGAAACTACGCGAGTGGATCATGAAAAGGTGGTCACGCGCCGGGATTTCAAAGGTCGAGATAGAGCGTATAGGGAAAGTTATCAGGTTCACCGTATGGTCCGCCCGGCCCGGTGTCGTCATAGGCAAGGGCGGGACGGAGATACAGGCGGTCCGTGAAGAACTTCAGAATATGACCGGACACAAGATCATGATCAACGTTCAGGAGATAAAGGCGCCGGATAAGGATGCCCAGATAGTTTCCGAAGGCGTCGCTTCGGCTCTTGAGCGCAGGGTAAGTTTCCGGCGGGCGATGAAACAGGCCATATTCCGGGCCATGAAAGCAGGAGCGGAAGGCATAAAAATCCAGTGCAGTGGCAGGCTCGGAGGAGCGGAAATCGCCAGGACCGAGTGGTATCTGGAAGGGCGACTGCCGCTCTCAACGCTGAGGAACGACATCGACTACGGCTACTCCGAAGCGAAAACCATGTACGGCGTCATCGGGGTAAAGGTCTGGATAAACCGTGGTATCGCCCAAAGGGAAACTCAGACCTCCAGTAATGCAGAGCAGGAAGAGAGGAGGTAGCCTCCATGCTTATGCCGAAAAGGGTGAAATACCGGAAACCTCAAAGAAGACCCTTGCACGGTGTAGCCAAGGGCGGAAAATATATCGCCTTCGGAGAATACGGACTTCAGGCGACGGAATGTGCATGGATAACCGCCAGGCAGATAGAGGCTGCACGTATCGCCATTTCGCGAAAGATGAAAAAGGGTGGAAAGATCTGGATAAGGATATTCCCGGATATGCCCTACACCAAAAAGCCCCTTGAGACGCGAATGGGTAAGGGCAAGGGAGCTCCCGACCACTGGGTGGCACCCGTTAAAAGAGGTCGCGTCATGTTTGAAATCGCCGGAGTCTCCCGCGAGGTTGCGGAACAGGCCTTTCGTACGGCGGCTCACAAGCTGCCCGTGAAGGTGCGTTTCCTCTCCCGTGCCGGGATGGGTGGTGAATGATCATGAAAAGCAGTGATCTGAGGGAACTTTCGTTGGACGAGTTAAAGGAACGACACAAAAAGTACAAGGAAGAGCTTTTCAACCTCCGTTTCCAGCATGCCATAGGCCAGTTGGGCAACACGAACCGCATAAAGGAAGTCAAGCGTTCGATAGCCCGGGTTTTGACGGTCATGAGGGAAAAGGAGATCGGGCTTGACCGGTCCGTCTAGGGGGGTGCAGCGACAATGAATGAAAGATCGCGCAAGATGCGCGTGGGAACCGTAATTAGTGACAAGATGCAGAAAACCGTCGTGGTCAAAGTAGACCGCATGGCGGAACATCCTCTTTACGGCAAACCCGTGCTACGCAGCAAAAACTATATGGTTCACGACGAAGAGGAAAATTGCCGAATCGGCGACAAGGTTCGCATCGAAGAGACACGCCCTCTGAGTCGTCACAAGAGATGGAAGGTCGTTGAAATCGTCGAACGGGCTCCCATCCTTGATACGTCGACGGAGAAGGAGGCATAGGCCATGATCCAGCTTCGTACCACTATGAACGTAGCGGACAACTCCGGCGCGAAAAAGATCATGTGCATACAGGTTCTCGGCGGAAGCCGGCGCCGGTGGGCTTCCGTCGGCGACGTAATCGTCGCTTCCGTCAAGGAAGCCATTCCCAACAGCAATGTGGGTAAAGGTCAGGTCGTCAAGGCCGTCATCGTAAGGACGAAAAAGGAAATCCGTAGAAAAGACGGATCCTACGTGAGGTTTGACGAGAATGCCGCCGTTGTCATCGATAACAACGGCGATCCGAGAGGGACACGCATTTTTGGTCCCGTAGCCAGAGAGCTGAGGGAGAAGAAGTTTATGCGGATCGTTTCCCTCGCTCCGGAGGTTGTTTAGGGAGGCTGCGGAAAATATGAGTAAGATGCGAATTAAAAAAGGAGACAGGGTGCGTGTCATTTCCGGCAAGGACAAGGGGAAGGAAGGCAAGGTGCTTCGACGTAATCCTGAAAGGGATATGGTTGTCGTCGAAGGGGTCAACGTTGTGACCAAACACGCGAGGCCTTCCGCGAAAAACCCCCAGGCCGGGATAATCAAGCAGGAAGCACCCGTTTACGCAAGCAAGGTCATGCTTGTGTGCCCCATGTGCGGGGAGCCCACAAGGGTGGCGCGGGCTTATCTGGAAGATGGACGAAAAGTCCGTGTTTGCAAGAAATGCAGTGAAATCGTCGACAAGGTCTAGTAAGGGAGGCGACAAAAGAATGGTCCCGCGTTTGGCTGAAAAATACCGAAAGGAAATAGTTTCTCGCCTCCAGAAGGAGTTTGGCTACAAAAATGTCATGGAGGTACCGCGGATTGTCAAGATTGTGGTCAACGCAGGCGTTGGCGACGCGAAACAAGATTACAAGCTGATGGAATCGGCTGTCTCGGAGATGGAAACTATCACGGGCCAGCATCCCATGGTAAAAAGAGCCCGCAAGTCCGTTGCAGGGTTCAAGGTGCGCTCCGGAATGCCCGTAGGATGCTCGGTTACTCTGAGGGGAGCCAAGATGTGGGAATTTCTGGACAGGATGATATCCCTGGCCCTTCCGAGGATCAAGGACTTTCAGGGGGTATCGCCGAAAGGCTTCGACGGCAGAGGCAACTACAACCTCGGTCTTCGTGAACAGCTGATATTCCCTGAAATCGATTATGACAAGGTTGCAAGGGTCCGGGGAATGAATGTAACCATCGTTTCCACGGCTAAAACCGACGAAGAAGCCATGAGTCTCCTAAGGGAGCTTGGCATGCCCTTCAACCGGTAAGGGGGGGTCGACTATATGTCAAGGAAAGCATTGGAACACAAGGCAAGACAAAAACCCAAGTATGCCGTCAGGTCATATAACAGGTGCCCGATTTGCGGCAGGGTTCATTCTTACATGAGGAAATTCAATATGTGCCGTTGTTGCTTCCGCAAGCTGGCCAGGGAAGGCAAGATCCCTGGAGTAGTAAAATCCAGCTGGTAGCACGGGATGCGGTGGAGGAGGCAAAAGCGATGTATGTGACCGATCCAATCGCGGACATGCTCACGCGCATCCGCAACGCGAACATGGTTTTCCATGAGACAGTGGAGATGCCTTTGAGCAAGACCAAGCTGGCAATAGCGAAGATCCTGAAAGAAGAGGGATACATCAAAAACTTCAGGGTCATAAACGATCCCCAAAAACCCTATGCGATACTGCGCCTGTATCTGCATTACGGACCCGGGAAAGAAAGGGTCATTCAGGGCTTGAGAAGGATCAGCAAACCTGGCCGCAGGATTTACGTCAGGAAAGACGAACTTCCGCGCGTAATGCGCGGCCTGGGGACGGCTATTATTTCGACATCCCAGGGGATGATGACTGACAGTGAGGCCCGAAAACAGGGCCTTGGCGGAGAAGTCATCTGCTACGTATGGTAGGGGGTGTTCGCTTTGTCTAGAATCGGGAGAAAACCCATAACCCTGCCTGACGGCGTAACGATGACCGAAAATTCAGGTACGTTAAATGTAAAAGGGCCAAAGGGCGAATTGTCCATGGACCTGGTACCTGGCGTGAAAGTCAATATCGAAGGACAGAAGGTCACCGTGGAGAGAATGAGCGAAGACAAGAAAACCAGGGCTTTTCACGGGATGACAAGGGCCCTTGTCAATAACCTTGTCTTAGGCGTCAGCCAGGGATTCGAGAAAAAACTGGAAATTGTTGGAGTGGGATGGAGGGCCCAGATGCAGGGCAAAACCCTCGTTTTGAATCTCGGTTACTCCAATCCGGTTCAATACGAACCACCTGAGGGGATCGAGATATCCACTGATGGGCCGACGAA
>JAHDOX010000074.1 GCA_018434645.1 Synergistales bacterium
ACATCTTGCGTTTATGGGGACGCGCAGCGGCTGCTGGGTATCCTGCGTTTCATCCCCTTCATCCCCTCCGATACCGTACCTAACGATTCCATCCTTCGTGAATTCATAGGCGGGAGCGGATTAGACGTCTAAAATCGGGGAACTTAAACGGAAAGGAAGTTGTCAAACCGGAGCCGCCGACCTTTTGGAGGCTCCGGTTTTTTAGGGCAATGCTTTTGTGATGACGCTTTTGCCGAATCTTTTATATGAACTGGAAGGCCCGAGCCGTACCGGTGTTTTTTAGTTGCCGAAAATCATGCAACCGGTATCATAAATAATTACAGGGGGCATGTTCATGAAAATAACCATGGCTGATGTCGCGGCGGCAGCGGGAGTCAACAAGGCCACAGTCAGTCGCGTGCTCAGGGGGGACGCCAGAATCAGCCAGGCCACCAGCGAAAAGGTCTGGGCCGCCGTCAAACATCTGGGTTACCGTCCCGACGCGGTAGCAAGGGGGCTTTCGAGCCGCATCAACGATCTCATAGGGGTGGTTTTCGGGGATTTGGCCTCGCCCTGGACGGGGGCCTTTCTTTCAGGCCTGGAAAGGGTACTGGGACGCCTGGGGCTGGATTGCATCGTCAAAGAAGCCGGAAGTGAAGTCAGCAGGCAAAACCACGCCATACAGCGCCTTGTCTCCCGGCGCGTTGACGGGCTTATCTTACTGGATTGCAAAAAGCAAAACGGGGCAGATGTGCCGGTAGTTTCCGTGGGCAGTTATAATCCCGGGAGCACAAATGTGTCGGTAGACCTGGAGGCTGCGGCCCAGGCATTGAAAGCTCTGGCAGCGGGACGGGAAATCATTTACCTGGGGGGCGAAGGAGCCCTTTTTACGGGTGTGGATGAATTGCTGGGTGTCGAAGTCAAAAAAACACGAGGTACCCTGCACGTTATGGACGGGATGCCCCGGGAAGAAAATAGAACCTCTTCCCGGGAACCATGTGACGATTACGTCATCTGCGGTTCCCGAAAAGAGGCCCTTTATTGTGGTTTCTGGGTGCTCGAATACCCCGCTTTCGAAATGGGGGTCCTTGCCGCAAGAATACTGGTAAACGGCATTCGCGGCAAGGGAGTGCGTCCTCAGGATGTTTTCCTGGTCCCCTCGCTGTTTTCTCCCGAGGGAGACTTGTTTATCCCCTCTTCCTGTGGATGGAAAGAATATCCGTCAACAGGGCCTGCCCGGTTTCCACGCGGCCCGCGCCGGGACCGATGATCGTGACGTCGCCGAGATGATCGGTGGTAAAAGTCAGCGCATTTACGGCATCCATGATGTTTGCCAAAGGGTGCGACAGAGGAAGCTCCATGGGGGCTACCTTGGCGGATACTTTTGATCCGGTGGAAGCCACTTCGGCAATGAGCTTGATCCTGTTACCCCTCGATTTTGCGGCCTGTATATTCTCCGATGTTATGCCGGTGATGCCCCTTTTGTCCACGTCTTCAATGCGGAGCGCCTTGCCCATCAGGACGTTGGCAAGCACCTGTGCCTTTACAGCGGCGTCCCATCCTTCCACGTCACCCGTAGGGTCCGCTTCGGCGTAACCCAGCTCCTGGGCTTTGGCGAGGGCCTCCTCGTAGGCCATCCCCTCTTCCATTCTGGTGAGGATGTAGTTGGTCGTCCCGTTGACGATACCGAGAACACGAGAGATGTCGCATCCGGCCAAAGCGTCGCGCGCGAGGTTGATGGCCGGTGTACCGCTCAGCACGACGCCTTCGAACAGGTATTCCACTCCATGGTTTCGGGCGACCTCCAGCAGGTCCGGCAGCGAAGTGGAAACCGGCCCCTTATTAGTTGAGACCACGTGCTTTCCCGCCTCCAGGGCCGTGCGGATGTGAGTGACTCCGGGTTCACCTGTTTTGAGGTTTGTAATGGTTGCTTCTACAACGATGTCGGCTTCGCTTTGTCTGATGATATCGATTGTTCCCATGTCGGTCGCGTGCGGGTGGGCTTTGAGGTCGCCCTTGTGGTCAAACTCGGCAAGAAGCCCGCCGATGTCTAGTCCCGACGTGTTTAGTACCGATCCCTTTACAGGATCGGCAATGGCAGTGACTGTACATCCAAAGCCGTACCGCTCCTTCAGTGTCTGTGCCTTTTTGTCCAGGATCCGCAGAAGGCCCTGGGAGACGTTCCCGAATCCGACAACCCCGATTTTCCACATCTTTTCGAGCCACCTCCGATTTCAGTCCGAAAGACCCAGCTTCTTGAGTATTTCAGGAGAGGGAATTCCGTTTTTGTCCCATTTCCTCATTTCGTAATATTCGTCAAGCATGGCGTCAAAGGTCTCTTTCGTCAAGGTGACGGTATCCTCGCCCCGCGGAGGCATCGGAAGGGGCTCGTTGAACATCCTGGGCGGCAGCGTGTCGTCCTTTCTGGAGATTCCGCCCTCCCGGATGTTGAAAAGACGGATGTGGTTCCAGATTCGTTCGCCCACTGACAAGTAGGAATCAGGATCCATGTCGATCCCGGCGGCGTCGGCCAAAGACGGGTAAACGACGTCCTGGTCATAGGGAGTGAAGTCGCAGACCACAAGGGAATACGCGGCAGCACGCTCGTCCTGGGTCATTTTGACCTTGAGAGCCATCCCTTCTGTCTTGAAACGCGGCAAAATGCCGTCAAGTTCGCCCAGGACCGTCCAGGCACGCTGGTGACAGGCGCCCCTGTCGGAGGTAGCATAAGCCAGGGCCATCCCCCATGTTGCTCTCGGTTCGTAGCCGGGAAGCTCCAGGCCCTTTACGGCGATGGCAAAAGCCTCGGTGCCCTGCCCGATTTTTGCGGCGGCTCTGCGAACGCCATCCGAGAGAAGTTCTCCGAGTCCTTTTTTGAAAGCCATGTCCTTCAGTAAAGCCGCCTGCCCGTCGGAATCCCCGAAAGACGGCGCATCGGGCAGGAGGCCGCGTTCCTTGCACTCCATGGCAAAACCCACGATTCCACCGGCTGAAATGGAGTCCATTCCCAGCTCGTTACAGATCCTGACGGCCCTCGTCACATCGATTATGGAACCGATCCCGTTGTTGCTTCCAAGAAGCGCTATGGATTCGTATTCCACCTTCGTGTCGTGGCCGTCGTCCTGCAACACCTTGCCGCAGACTATGGGACAGTTGAAACATGCCACGTCGCGCTTCGTGTGGAACCTGAGGTTTGTCGAGGTCAACCCGTAGATGGGAGTAAAATATCCCCTCTGGAAGTTGTTGGTCGGGAGGATACCGGTCCTGCTCATGGCTTCGACAAGCGAGGAAGTCCCGACCACACGCCTGGTGTGGATCTGGGGATTTGCCGTAATCGCCCTTGCGAGTTCCGTGGAGCGGGCGCGCAGCGCTTTTTCATCTTTCATTGGGACCGGACCTGTCCCTCTGATGGCTACGGCCTTCAGGTTCTTGGAGCCCATGACGGCTCCGCTTCCGCCCCGGCCGGCGATCCCGGCCCGCCAGGGGTCGCTGTCCTTGTCTACAGTGATATTGGCGATAGTTACCTTGTTTTCGCCTGCCGGACCTATTACCGCCACGTGTGCCTTCGAGTCCGTCTCGGCCCTGACGGCATCGACGGTTTCTCCTACAGTCTTGCCCCAGTGTGCCTTCGCGTCGCGTATTTCGACGCTGCCGTCGTCGATCCAAAGATATACCGGCTCGGGCGCCTTGCCGGTAACGGCTATCACATCATAGCCGGCTTTTCTGAGGGTATGGCCGAAATGTCCTCCTATGTGGCTGTCCACGAAGATTCCTGTGTGCGGTGATTTTGTGACTATCGTGAACCGGCCGGAAGTGGGGAAAGGCGTTCCAGTAAAAGGCCCGGTCAAAAAAAGTAGCGGGTTGCCTTCTGAAAGGGGGTCGGCTCCTTTCTCGGACATTTTGTCGAGCAGATATATCCCGAGTCCCTTTCCTCCGAGGTAGCTTGAAACGACAGAGGGTTCGATGGCCTCTTCACGTGTCGTCCCCTTGCTTAGGTCTACCACCAACATTCTTCCAAACATACTTATCTCCTCCTTGCTGTTTCCCTTGATTTCCCCTGGATCCTGGTTTGATTGCCAAAATGTGCCTCAAAAATGTTTCAATGGCGTCATTGTCGGACTCTCTTTTTGTGGATGTTCGTCTTTCTTTACAGGTGTGTCCTCACACAAACATTATGTCGTTTGTCGACATACAATGCAAGCCGGGCAGGCTTTTGTCATGGAAAAAAGAATAGCCAAGGAGATAAATCTTTTACGCGGTTTTATGGGGAGGTTTTTGGATGAAGGACGCGGAAGGTCAGTGGATGCTTTTCAGGGTGCAGCACAAAAACGAGATAGTTGAAATCAATGCATTGCCAGAAGAAGGGTTGACTGTCAACCGGGCCGTCTGAGGAACCGGAAAAAATTTGACATATATTTCAAGGGGGATGCTTGCCCGGCATCTCCCTTTTATTTTTGAAAGACGTGGAACCCGGGGAATCCTTTCTGTATACTAGCCGAGTGACCTAATCCGAAAGGAAGGGGCGGTAGCCCTATGGTTCGAGGCTATTTCGATGGGGCAGCCCGGGGAAATCCCGGCGAGGCCGGGGCGGGAGCATGCCTGGTAGATGAGGATGAAAAACTTGTATGGGAATGTGCCGAATACCTGGGAGAAAGGACCAATAACGAGGCTGAATATCACGCCCTTTTATTGCTGCTGGGAGAAATGCGACGCCGCGGTCTTTTTGAGACGCCCGTTTTTGGCGACAGCAGGCTTGTAATCAAACAGGTTCTTGGAAAATGGAAAGTCAGGGAGCCCAGGCTTAAACCACTGGCCGAAAAGGCAAAAGAACTCGTGAGGACCTTGCGGGCGAAACCACAATGGATTCCGCGGTCTGAAAACATGCTCGCGGACGGGTTGTCAAACAGGGCGATCGACGAATCAAAAAAGCCAAGGGTCGCTGAAGCGGCTGGAGTAAGCATCAGGAAGGCCGGTAAAGATATTTTTGTGGTATGCGACGGGAAAGAAGAATACGCCGTGGATCTGAGGCACCAAAGATGTACCTGTGGCCGCTTCGACAAGGAGGGTACCTGCAGACATATGGAAGCTGCCCTGGATGTTCGGACGAAAAGGAGCTGATTACCCATTCCGGGATTGCGAAAAAGGCCAAATTCCTTAACGGGATACGCTGTTTTGACGGCCGGCCTTTTAATCGGCGTCATCCTGGCGTTGTCAACAGGCGAGGCCGAAATCGGCCTGCTCGGGATTTTGTCCTATCTTCTGGATTGGGTTACCGGATCCGGAAACAATGCAGAGGCGGGATACACGGTTATAATCCAGATCCGTTTCCCGAGGGCGATGACGGCTATGCTGGTCGGAGCCAGCCTTGCCACGAGCGGTGTCCTGTACCAGGGGCTCCTGCTGAATCCCCTTGCCGAGCCATATACCCTGGGAGTGGCGACAGGGGCGGCCTTTGGGGCTTCGATGGCGATAAGCTTTTCCCTCAGACCCGTGGCCTTTTTCGCTTTCGCCGGGGGCATGGGAACGTTGGCTGTCGTTATGGTCCTCGGTATGGAAAGGTCCGGGATCCTCGGACAGACGCGTCTCGTTTTGGCGGGCGTTGTCGTCAGCAGCATTCTGGGAGCGGGCGTGACGCTTCTCAAGGTCCTTGCCGGAAACAGGATGACTGCAATCGTATTCTGGCTTCTGGGGAGCTTCTCCGTGTCCACCTGGAGTGATGTAGCGTGGGCGGCCGTTTCCGCCTTCTGTGTTCTTGGTATCGGGCTCATATCGCACCGGGATCTGGACGTTATTTCTTCGGGAGCCTCGCCCGGATCCCTCGGGGTCGACGAGAGGAGGTCCCGTGCCTTGCTTTTGGCCGGGAGTTCCCTCGCGACGTCTTTGGCTGTTTCGATCAGCGGAGTGATTGGTTTTGTGGGCCTTGTAGTGCCTCATTTCCTGCGGCTTGTTTTCGGGCCTTCGCACGCCAAGCTTGTTCCAATGGCCTTTTTGGGAGGGGGATTTCTCCTTTTGCTCGCAGACACGGCGGCAAGAAGCATGGGCGAAATGCCTGTCGGGGTAATTACGGCACTCGTGGGAGGACCCGTGTTCTGTCTCCTGTTGTGGAAAGGCAGATGACCATGGTGAAACGGGAAGAGGAAATGCTTGTAGTAAGCGATCTTCACGTTTCCTTCGGCGAAAGAAAGGTCCTGGATGGCATTTCCTTCGAAATTCGCAAGAATGAAATCTGCGGTCTGCTAGGACCCAATGGCAGCGGCAAAAGCACCCTCCTCGGGGCAGTGGCAGGGGTAGGGAAAAAGGACAAGGGAGAGGTCTTCGCCGAAGGCCTTGCGCTATCGGCCACATCGAGAAGGGCCGTGGCGCGAAGGGTTGCCGTCGTGCCGCAGCAGACGGTATTTACCATGCCTTTTACCGTTCTTGAAACGGTACTCATGGGACGGTTCCCGGCGGTGGGGAGATTCGGCAAGATATCTGCCGACGATATAGAAACAGCCCGGAGGGCCCTGAAGATGGTAGACCTCGAAGGCTTTGACGATCGCCTGGTGACCGAGTTGTCCGGGGGGGAGTCGCAAAGGGTTGCGATCGCTCGGGCGCTGGCACAGGAGACAAACATCCTGCTACTCGACGAACCCGCCAGCGCCCTGGATCCGAGGCATGCCCTTTCGGTTTACGGATTGTTGCGCGAAAAACGCCGAGAGGGTTCGGCTATATTGATAGCCCTTCACGACATCAACTCAGCCCTTCAATGGTGTGACCGTATTTTTTTTCTTAAAAACGGCCGCCTATTTGATGTCCGTAAGCCCGAACAGGTGGATACGCTGCTACTTGCCGCCATTTTCGACGTTTCCTGGACCATCTATCCGCTTCCCGATGGTGGATCCGTAGCTTTTCCGAGGGCCTGAGCCGAAGTCAGTTCCCGTCATCCAAGAAGAAGGAAAAGACCGTTCAACGAGGCCCCGGCGGCAAGAGCCGTCAAAATCATGACGCCGACGCTGGCAAACATTTTCCTGAGGCCCAGTTCCTTCCACAATACGATGAATGTGGCGATACAGGGGAAGGTCATGGC
>JAHDOX010000102.1 GCA_018434645.1 Synergistales bacterium
AATCAAAGGTGGCGACTCCCTTGAGGGTACGCAAATATTGCTTGTGCAGCGGCAGGTGGAGGCCCAGTTGACGTTCCGTCCTCTCTACCAGTTCTTGAGGGGCGTTCTCACCCAGTATGGCCCCTACGGGATCGGCGGGTATGACGCGGGATATGAAGAACGTTACCGTAACCACACCTAAAATGACGACCAGAAACAGAATAAGGCGTTTAATGACGTATTTTCTGAAGCTCAAGGGATTCTCACCTGCCTGGTTTGTGAAGCTCCGGGCTGCCCGGGCGGCCCGGAGCCTGAGGGTTTTTCGTGTCTAGCCTTCGATCTCCAGCAGATTCAGCGGTGTTTCCGTAAGTGGACTGAGCGTAAAATTCTTTACCTTTTCCGAGAGGCCTACATGACCCGCAAACTGGTAAAGGATCTTGAAAGGGCCTTCCTCGAGCCAGCGCTTCTGGATTTCAACGTACAGCTTCTCTCTTTCTTCCGTGTCCTGGATAAAAGCAGCCTTTTCCACCATGTCCGTCAGTTCGGGATTGGCATAGCCGTTTCTCCATGCCAGCTGCTTTATTTTTGCCTCCGGACCTGTTGTCATGCAGTGGGCGAAAGGTTTGGCCATGGCGTCGGGGTCACCGTAATCGGCTCCCCAGCGGGCTAGCACCAGTTCCAGCCCCTGTTCCCGATATTTGCCGAGAAGAGTAGTGTAGGCTATGACTTGCAGGTCGGTCTTGATCCCGATGGCATCAAGATTAGCTTTGACGATGGTCCCTTCCGTGGAAAGGAAATCCGGAACTGTCAACTGGACAGAGAATCCGTTGGGATATCCGGCCTCGGCCAGTAGTTCCCTTGCCTTTTGGGGATCGTAGGGGAAAGGGTTACCGTCGTAATGGGAGAACATTCCCTTGGGTACGAAGCTGTGCAGTTCGAAGACACCACCGCCTGTAGCCTGAATGATGCCTTCCGTATCTATCGCATGCTTGATGGCCTGGCGGACCTTCACGTTATTCAGCGGTTCCATGGAGGCGTTCATCCCGAGGTAGATCATCCTGAAAAGCGGAGACTTTACTGCGTAAAGGCCCTCGGTTTTCTCGATTTCCGGGATCTGGTCGTATTCGAGGTTCCACGCCATGTGGACAGATCCACCTTTGAGCTGCAGGAGCTGGCTTGAAGATTCAGGCGTATCGATTAGCACTATCTCCTGGATCTTCGGCTTTTCTCCCCAGTAATGGGGATTGGCCTTGAGTACGATCTTTTCGTTGCGATTCCAGCTTTCAAGCATGTAAGGGCCGCTCCCGGCGGAATTGTTGTCGATCCATGCGGAACCCATGTCGCCATCCTTTTCGTTGGCTTTTGCCTGTTTCGAGTTGACCACGCCGGAGATATAGGTCATGCAGGAGAGTACCAGCTGTGGCGAATAGGAGTCGTCCATTTCGACAATAACCTTGTTTCCGTCGGTGGTTATGGATTCCTCGGTAACGCCGAACTGTGTAAGTATCCATGAAGGGGACTTCGCGAGCCTGACGACGCGCTTGAGAGAATAGGCCACGTCTTCGGGCGTGACGGGATCCCCGTTGGAGAAAACTGCGTCATCCCTTATTGTGAAGATGATCTTTTTGTCATCGATTTTCCATTCCGTTGCGAGGTTCGGTTGGATTTCATTGGCTGTACCCGGTTTGAACTTGACAAGAGAGTCATAAATGTTGTCCAGCAACCAGTGACCTTCCACCTCATAGCACGCCGCAGGATCCAGGGTTACTATGGTCCCTGTGTTCATTGCTCCTATAAACTGCGAGGAAGCGGCCAGCGCTGCCGAAGCGGCCAGCAATGCGGACACAGCAAGACACGATACCACTAGTTTCCTCCATCTTCTCATGCTACCGACCTCCCTTTCGTGGAGTAGGGTGTTCCATTTGTTTTACCGCTTATTTCGAGCTTCCACCCCCCTTTTTTGCGAGTTTTACGTGATTGTGATTTGCTCGCAACTTTCCAGAAAATCCGTTGCAAAGTCGGCGCCAAGACCAGGTTCTTCGGGCAATTCGATCTCGCCTGCCGTGTACCTGGCTCCGCCGAGAACGGGATCGGACCTCATGCCGAGGTGGCCGTCAAGGTCGGCATAGAGTATGCCCCGTCTTGCCGAGGCAAAATGTGCAGCGGCCGTAAGGGCGAGACGGCTTTCGGTCATGCAGCCTACCATGCAGGGGATGCCGGCCGCAGAAGCGATAGCCTCTATTTTGAGAGCATTCGCGAGACCGCCCGACTTTGCAAGTTTGATGTTAAAAATGTGACAAGCCTGGAAAGTCGCAAGCCGGAAGGCGTCATGGGGACTAAAGAGTCCTTCATCGGCAGCGATCGGCACTTTGGTCATCCTGCACAGTTGTTTCAATCCTTCCATGTTCCACCAGGCAAGAGGCTGTTCGCAAAACTGGATATTGCTTCTTTCAAGTTCGCCAAGGACCTGCGAAGCCTCTACCAGATTCCATCCCTGATTTGCGTCAAGCCGTATCGGAACTTTTATTCCAACCTTTTGTCGGATGTGCCTTACCCGCTTTATATCTTCCTCGACGGATCCCCCCAGCTTGACTTTCAAAATCCTGTATCCGCCTTTAACGTGTTCAAGTGCCTTTGAGGCCATAACGTCGGGATCGTCGATGCTTATGGTGTTGTCTGTTTCGATCTTTCTCCGTGCACCTCCGAGTAATGCATATAGCGGAATTCCTGCGGCCTTTGCTACGAGATCATGAAGAGCTATATCAAAGGCCGCCTTCAGTGCGGTGTTCTTCAGGAGTGCGCCGTCCAAAACCTTCATGGCTCCCTCGATATCCGTTGCTTCCATCCCCAGAAGCAACGGTGCTATCTCTTTCCCGGCCTCGTACGCGGCTTCCCTGGTTTCCCCTGTTACCGGTGGATTCGGTCTCGCTTCTCCGGTGCCGTAATATTTTTTTCCTGAGTGGACCCTGACGACGATGTTTTTCGCCTTTGATATTTCAGCCAGAGAGGTACGGAATGGTTCCAAAAGTTCGAAGTCGGCTTTGTAAATTGTGATTTTGGTAATTTCAAGAGTCATGGCGTTACCTCCCCTTGTATTTGAGCGGGCTTCCCGTTGTCGTAAAGATGGCACGCGACGAAACGGCTTTTCCCTGCTTCCCTTAGAAGTGGTGCCGAGGTCTCGCAAATCGCCCCTACCTTTTTGAAGCATCGTGTGTGGAAGGGGCACCCCGTCGGTGGGTCTACAGGACTCGGTATCTCTCCTTTGAGGATGATTTTTTCGCCGCGTTTCGAGGGATCGAGTTTGGGAGTGACCGAAATGAGGGCTTCCGTGTAAGGGTGAAGTGGTGAGGAAAACAGGTCCTCCGTATCACCCGTTTCCATAATCCTTCCAAGGTACAGGATGGCGAGCTTTTCCGTAAAAAGCCGCACTAAGGCCAAGTCGTGAGTTATAAAAAGGTAGGTAAGGTCGAGTTTTTCCCTTAATGATTCAAGGAGTTTCAGAACTTCAGCCTGGACCGATACGTCG
>JAHDOX010000152.1 GCA_018434645.1 Synergistales bacterium
GGAAGCAATTCCCCCAGCCTACTCGATCCCTTCACTATGATAAATTCCTCTTTGGCTTGCGGTTTGGTCCAAAAAGGTGGTACAAAAATGTCGTCAAGCCTTGGCAAGTCCGCAAGCCACATCTTTCATCGTGGTACAAATTCCTATTACAGAAAGGCATTACCCCCAGAACTGTATGATAAAATTGGTATCAAAGAGATTAAAACAAGCTTGGCGAGCTCAAGCATAAAAGAAGCAAGGTTCCTGTCATCTTGGCTGAATATCCAGATGAATCAGTTCGTGGTCTTCCCGAGGAGGGTTAGACCTGTGGATGATGAGCAGCTCACGCAGATACGCAATATCGCCATCGAATGGGTTCGAAAGAAAAAAGAGGAACTGCAAAATCTCCGTGCCATGGGATAAATGACTTCATTGTTCAAATAGATGGTGAAGCCGGACAGAAAATACAGACAACGTCGAACCAACGCATTGAGGTGAACCGCCCAGGGATTGCCGGAGAATCCATTACTTGAGAGGATAAAATAAAGTGCGTAAAAGAAAAAAACAGAGACCCTCCAAGACAAAAGCGGGTGGGGCGGCTGGTATTCCAGTATGTGATTTGATAGATTAACGAACAAGGAGGCGGTGGCTTGAGCCAGATGCGTGTAAAGAAGATTTTCACCGATACCCAAAACAGGAAGGTGATGGAAATCAACGTCCTCCCTTCAAAATATTGCACTTTCGGGTGCGTCTTTTGCCCGATAGGGCAGAAAGGAGAGAAAACCGATAAAGCGCACCATTTCGACGAAACGGAAGCTTTTTTGCCTTATTTGGAAAGGGAGATAGAGGTAGAAAAACCTGACGTGCTTTTTATCAATTCCATGGGGGAATCCTTCCTAAACAGCCGGCTAGAGGAGATAGTATTTCTGGTGAAAGACAAAAACCTCAGGGTCAGTCTGTATACGAACGGATACCTTCTCGGTTATCCGCAATTCGCGAAGGTCGCCTTGCTTTGTGATGAGACATCGGGTGAGATTAAGGCGACGGCGGAAGAGGATTTCCGAAAATATCAAAGGCCGTTGGAAGGGTATACGCTCGAAGAATATTGGAAAAACATGATCGGTTTCAGGGAAAGATATAAAGGAGAGTTTGTCGTTTATGTGACCCTGATAAGGGGTGTCAATGACAACCCTGAGTCCATTGAGTGCATCAAAAATGTCATAACAAAACTGGACCCCAGCCGTATCTTTGTTGAAACCTTCGAGGACGAGAAGTTCGGCAAAGCGTTCGGCGTTTCAGCGCAAAAACTGAGCGAGTGCAGCAAGGTGATCCTGGGCAATTGAGTCGATTCGAGGATTTAATTTTTTGGGGACCCTGACAATCGTGTTGCCCTTTGGTTATTCGGAAGAATTTCCGAATCGAAATCAGAAATCCTTGAAAAGCCTGATGGATAATAAGACCATAACTCCTGAGGCAAACAGGTAGAAGCCGTAAAGAAAAACGATAAAGGAAAACATTTTCATCGAAGAATAAATGAGCCCGGCGGCGAAAGCCAGGTGGATGACACCAAAGATGACCGCCGGCAGGATATTGGCCTGCCCACGCATCCTGTGTGCTGAAACAAAGCGGTCCAGCGCGAGAAGGAGGGCGAAAATTCCCAAAACGATGCCGGTTATGCGTATTGCCGCCTGGGTATTCAAGAGGATGTAGGTCCCCGCGGCCATTGAAGCGAGGCCCAACGCCAGCAGCAAAACCCTGTTATGGACGGTGGTCCACTTTAAAAGAATCGCTATGGTCCTGAAAAGGCCATAAGCCAGCAGTATGGCTCCTATCAGGACTGTCATAAGCCCTACGATCCGTTCAGGCACGACTATAAAGACTGCGCCTAGGATCATCAGGACGATGCCGAAAAAATAACCAAGTTGTTTGATTTTGTCGAATGTAAACATTCGCAGCCTCCTCAATCAATCTTTGAAAGAAGGACGAAATGTGTCTTTTTAAAAAACACTCCGGGAAAAATCCCTTGCTTTTCTTCCGGAGTGTTTTTTACAATCACGTCTTTGCGGCTTATGACGAATTCCTCAACCTGTGAGTTTAGAAGCGGTACAGGCTGTTTTTCAGTTTATAGTAACTTTCAAAGAAAGAGACCTGGTTTTTCAGGAATTCGTAGTGACCGTGCTCCCACTCTGCAAGGTGGTTAAACAAGTCTTTCACCGCTTTTTCAGAAGCTTCGACTGCAGCCTCCTTGTAAAATTTCTCCGATTCCAGCTCGAGCTTTATGCCGATATTAAGGGCGGTCATGTCGAAGTCGGATACTTTTTCCTTGAACTCTCTGGTAAAAATAGGGCTTTCTGCGTCCTCAAAGGAAGCCGGGGCAGGAAGGTCGGGCATGGTAAGCTCTTTGCCGGCTTTATAATCTTTCGCCATCTGGACTATGTTGTCGATATGGGTCTGTTCCTCGTCGGCAAGCATCTTGAAAACCTTTTTGGCCTTTTCGTCGGAGGTTTTCTCGCTGGCCGTCTTGTAAAGTTCCCTGCCTTCGATTTCGGCATTAACAGCCATTTGCAGTACATTTACCAGATCCATCAGCTATCACTCCCCGTTCCCGGATTTATTAGAAACAACTTTTGAAAGTGTTTTAAGTATATATTTTAATGCCAGCAAGGTCAAATAAAAGCACACATCCTGGATGCAGAGACAAAACGTTAAGAGGCAGTGGAAAAGTTTGATGCCTTTTGAGGAAATAAAAACCGAAAAGCTGATATATTAAGTGCGGCTGACGCATAGAAATAAAACGGAGGCGAAAGAATCCATGTTCGATCTTCAAGGCAAAAAAGTTGGCCTTGCCCTCGGCGGAGGTGGAGCTCTCGGAGCCGCTCATATCGGGGTTCTCGAGGCCATGGGGGATCTTGGAATTCGAATAGGCTGCATCTCTGGAACAAGTGCAGGAGCGCTTGTCGCTTCGCTTTACGCATTCGGGGTGTCCCGGGAGAAACTGGCGAAATTAGCTCACGAAATAAAATGGATGGAGATTTCGAAGCTTTCACTTTCGCAGTATGGGTTGCTTTCCAACGAAAAGCTCGGCTCCTTGATAGAAGAAAACATAGGAAAGGCCAGAATTGAAGAAGCAGAAATTCCCCTTGCCATAGTGGCTACAGATATTACTACCGGAGATGAGATCATTCTCAAAGAAGGTGACTTGCGAAGGGCAGTCATGGCGAGCACCTGTATCCCGGGAGTGTTCGTACCCGTTGAAATAGGGGGAAGACTCCTGGTAGACGGCGGTATCGTCGAAAACGTTCCTGTTTCTCCCCTGCAGGATATGGGAGCAGATTTTATCATAGGTGTGGATCTCAACAGTGGACGCAGAAAAGAAAGACCGAAAAACATCATAGAAGTCCTGCTGCGTTCTTTCGATTTCACTCTTAAGGCCGCCACAAGGCTGCAGACGGAGCGAGCAGACCTTTTAATACAACCTGACCTGTCATCTTATAGCATGTACGATATGAACAAGGCAGAGGATTTGATACGTCGTGGATATGAGGCTGCAAAAAGGGCATTGGAAGGAGACGGTTAAATCAGCACCGCAAACCAAAACGAAGCGCGAAAGTATGAAGTGAATGGAGGACCTTCATGAGCGACAAACACACAAAACTCATAGCCAGGGAACTCGATCTCAGAAACAAACAGGTCGAAGCCGTACTGGAACTTTTGGAAAACGGGGCCACCGTTCCCTTTATAGCCAGATACAGGAAAGAGGCCACGGGTTCACTGGATGAAAGGGCGATCAGGGCAGTTCGTGACAGGGCTGCGCAGCTTGAGGAGCTTGACAAAAGACGCAAAGCCATCCTCCGTTCATTGAATGAACGGAACCTTCTGACTCCCGAACTGGAAAACGCAATAGAGTCGGCACCGAACGTCGCTAGGTTGGAGGATTTATATCTCCCGTACCGGCCAAAACGGCGCACGCGGGCTATGGTCGCCAGGGAAAAGGGGCTTGCGGGACTGGCGGAATTTTTGATTCAGGCGGCCAAAGGTGTTATTACCCCCATTGTTCCTGAAAAGAAGGCAAGAGAGTATATTAACGCAGAAAAGGAGGTACCCAACGAAGCCGAGGCCCTTGCCGGAGCGAGAGACATTATTTCGGAAAAGGCCAGTGAAGA
>JAHDOX010000122.1 GCA_018434645.1 Synergistales bacterium
ATGTTGGCAAGCAGGAAATACTGGATCTTGTTTCAAAGGATGAGCGTTTCAAAAACGTATCTGTAGAACTTGCGCGCCCCGGGGAAAGCATCAGGATACTTCCGGTGAAAGATGCCGTGGAACCCAGGTGCAAAAAAGACGATGAAAAAGATGTCTTCCCAGGATTTATAGGAGACGTTGAAACCGTGGGAGAAGGTGAAACGGTAGCTCTTTCGGGGACGGCGGTCCTTACGTGCGGCAAGATAGTAGGCTTTCAGGAAGGTATCGTCGACATGACCGGCCCGGGGGCGGAATACACGCCCTTTTCGAAAACGCTAAACATCGTACTTGTGTTCGAACCCGTTGCCGATCTCGAAAAGCATGAATACGAGGCAGCCTGCAGGCTGGCGGGTCTGAAAACGGCGCATTTCCTGGCAAAAAGTGCTGTCGATGTCGAGCCCGACGAGATCGAGACCTACGAGCTGCCGGATTTCGCCCAGGCGATGAATTCCTGTCCAGGTCTGCCGAAAGTGGCTTACCTCTACATGCTGCAATCTCAGGGGCTGCTTCACGATACTTATGTCTATGGTGTGGACGCCAAGAAAATCCTTCCTACGTTTATTCACCCAAACGAAGTGATCGATGGCGCCATCGTTTCGGGCAACTGCGTTTCCGCCTGCGATAAAAACAACACCTATGCTCACCAGAACAATCCCGTGATCAAGGGTATGTACGAAAGGCACGGCAAGGACTTCAACTTCGTCGGATGTATAATCACCAACGAGAACACGACGCTTTCAGACAAGAAACGAAGCTCCGCTTATGCCGTCAAACTGGCTAAAATGATGGGAGTTCAGGGCCTTGTGATTACGGAAGAAGGGTTTGGAAACCCCGATACAGACCTGATAATGAACTGTCGGAAGGCAGAGCAGTCCGGGATCAAGACCGTCCTGGTGACCGACGAATACGCTGGCAGGGACGGTTCCAGTCAATCTCTTGCCGACGCGTGTCCCGAGGCCGACGCCGTCGTAACGGCGGCAAATGCCAATCAGACGATTGTGCTCCCAAGGCTCGAGAAGGTCATAGGTTATGTCGACGCTGCAGATGTAATAGCCGGCGGTTTTGACGGGTCCCTCAGGCAAGACGGCTCAATCGAGGTAGAAATCCAGGCGATTACCGGGGCTACAAGCGAACTGGGATTTAACAGAATTTCAGCTTATACGATATGACATTGGAATCAGGAGGTGAAATTCATGGGCAAGCTTGAAGGAAAAAAACTGGTTCTCCTTGGCGAGCGTGACGGCGTAGCCGGGCCAGCCATGGAGGAAAGCCTTAAAAACTGCGGCGCCGAGGTTGTCTTTTCCGTCACTGAATGTTTCGTCTGAACCGCAGCAGGAGCCATGGACCTGCAGAACCAGCAGCGCGTCAAGGACGCCGCTGAAAAGTTCGGGGCCGAAAATATCGTCGTAATACTCGGTTCATCAGATGCGGAAGGAGCCGAAATCTACGCCGAAACGGTTACGAACGGTGACCCAACATTCGCAGGTCCTCTGGCTGGAGCCCCGTTGGGGCTCGCCGTATACCACATACTGGAGCCGGAGATCAGAGAAGAAGCCGATCCCGATGTTTGGGAAGACCAGATCGGGATGATGGAAATGGTGCTGGACGGAGAAGCCCTGGCGAATGCTGTAAAGGGCATCAGGGAAAAATTCAGCAAATATTCGCTGTAATTAAAGATCAATCCTGGAAAGGAGGTGGGTAAATGGCTTTCAGGGTTGTGCATTATATCAACCAGTTTTTCGCAGGTATCGGAGGCGAGGGAAAAGCCAACATTCCCCCTGAAGTCAGGGAAGGGGCGGTAGGTCCCGGAATGGCTTTGAACCAGGCCTTTGAGTCAGAGGCTGAAGTGGTGGGAACCATAATCTGTGGTGACTCCTACTTCGCTGACAATATCGAAAAAGCAAGGCAGGAAATACTGGAAATGGTGAAAAGGTTCGCCCCCGACGGGCTTGTTGCAGGTCCTGCATTTAATGCGGGACGGTACGGGACAGCTTGTGGTGACGTCTGTGAAACAGTGGGCAAAACCCTTTCGATTCCTACCGTTTCCGGGATGTACAAGGAAAATCCCGGGGTCGACATGTATCGGAAGTCCACCTACATCGTAGAGACCGCTGACAGCGCCAGGGGAATGAAAGACGCTTTGCCTGTCATGGCGCGGATCCTGCTTAAACAGCTCAAGGGTGAACCCCTCGGCAGGCCTGAGGAAGAAGGATACATCCCGCGGGGTGTGAGAGTGAATTTCTTCGCCGAAAAAACAGGTGCCGAGAGGGCTTTGGACATGCTGGTCAAAAAGCTCAGAGGCGAACCCTTCACAACGGAGTATCCCATGCCCGTTTTCGACAAGGTCCCGCCGAATCCTCCCGTTACCGACATGAAAAACGCCACGGTGGCCCTGGTTACTTCCGGAGGCATCGTGCCCAAGGGAAATCCAGACCACATAGAAGCCTCGAGTGCTTCCAAATACGGGGAATACAGCCTGGAGGGTGTTCAAGCCATTTCGGCCGAGACGCACCAGACGGCCCATGGTGGTTATGACCCGACTTACGCTAACGAAGACCCGAACAGGGTTCTCCCGGTAGATGCAATGCGGGAACTGGAAAAAGAAGGGGTTTTCAGGAAATTTCACGAAACATATTACAGCACCGTAGGGAACGGTACCTCAGTGGCCAACGCATCACGTTTCGGGAGCGAAATAGCGCAAAAGCTCAAGGAGCAAAACGTAGACGCTGTCATAGTCACATCCACCTGAGGCACCTGTACTCGTTGCGGTGCAACGATCGTAAAAGAGATTGAACGGGCCGGATTGCCGGTGGTTCACGTATGCACCATTGTCCCGATTTCGTTGACCGTCGGGGCTAACAGGATTGTCCCGGCCATAGCTATACCTCATCCTCTGGGCGATCCCACGAAAACTCCCGCTGAAGAAAAGAAATTACGGAGAGCTTTAGTGGAAAAAGCACTTCGTGCTTTGACGACGCCTGTGGAAGAACAGACCGTTTTCAGTGATTGACACTCAGGCACAGGTGGGCCCGGTTTTTCCAAAAACCGGGCCCACCCGATAAAAGACTGCGCTACAGCGTTTTCGCGTGTAGGAGGGAAGATTTATGGCTAACGTTTCCATAAAGGGATGCGCTTACTGTTTGAATCACGCGCCGTACCTCGGCTTCCATTACGGTAATACGCCCTTTTCCGAGCGGAAAGCTCGTGGAGAGACAGAGTATATTCAAAAACTGAAAGGAAAGCTTCAGAATTTCGAAGAAGCTCGTTCTTACGCGCCAAACCAGGCATTTATCGGCGCAATTACCCTGCAAGAACTTGCTGAAAGTCCGAAACCGATGTATGAAAACAGGCTCACAACGGCTGAACGGTACGGTAAATACGGGGAAATTATGCCCGAAGATGAGTTTATAGGGCTGATGGATATATGCGATGTTTTCGACATAATATGGCTGGAAGAAGGGTTTGCTTCCAGCGTTTCGGAGAAGCTTTCGGCGCACCCGCTTTTGGGCGAGAGGCAATTGTCCAGGCTTGAGAAAGGCCATTCGTCCGGCGAAATAGCCGAAGAGATTGACAAACACGGGGCTCTTCCGATTTATTGGGACGGCAAGGTAGTCGGATGCAGCAGAAAAGGACATGAAACCGATGAATGCCTTTCTGCCTACGTGCTTCTTGAAAACATGGCATCAAAGGCAGGGGCCGTGCTTTCGCTGCTTCACCTTATCAAAAATTCGGGTATCTCTCCTGAAGACGTCGATTTCATAGTTGAATGTTCCGAAGAGGCTGCCGGAGACGCTAACCAGAGGGGCGGGGGGAATTTTGCCAAGGCCGTTGCCGAAATAGCCGGTTGCGTCAACGCTTCGGGATTCGACGTAAGAAGTTTCTGTGCGGGACCGGTCAATGCCTTGATCGCCGCAGGTTGCCAGGTTGGTTGCGGCACAAGGAAAAACGTCGCAGTCCTGGCCGGTGGTGCGGTTCCAAAGCTCTACATGAACAGCAGGGACCATGTTAGAAAGGACATGCCGGCTCTTGAGGATTGTCTCGGAAACTTTGCCATCCTTTTGGGACCCGAAGATGGTAAGTCCCCCGTAATGCGGCTCGATGCGGTAGGGAAACACTCCGTAGGTGCCGGGTCGTCGCCCCAGGCGATAACGAATGCTCTGGTTTGGGATCCCCTTCAAAAACTTGGGCTTGGTTTTCACGATATCGACAAGTATGCCGCAGAGCTCCAGATACCTGAAATAACTGTTCCTGCAGGTGCAGGCGATGTGCCGACGGCCAATTTCAAAATGATAGCCGCCTTGGCGGTAATGAAGGGACAGCTCGAAAAAAACGCGATGAACGATTTCGTTGCCGAAAAAGGTATACCCGGTTTCGCCCATACCCAGGGACACATACCATCCGGAGTTCCTTATATCGGACATGCTTGCGACGCAATCCTTGCCGGAGAGATGGATCGAGCAATGATAATAGGGAAAGGAAGCCTTTTTTTGGCCAGGCTGACGAACCTCTCCGACGGAGCCTCCTTTGTTATAGAAAAGCCCGGCAAGTCACAGGTGATTCAAGGGCTAACCAGGGAGGAAATAAGGGAAACGCTGCTGGATGCCCTGACGGAAATTGCAGAAGGACTCCAGAAAGACTGACTGGGAGTGTAGGTAATGTCGGAACTTCGTAAGGTTATAGGTGAAGAGCTTGCGGAAATAATAAAGACAGCCAGGTCTGGAGGCCCTGTCACCAGGATCGGGGTCATGGCTTCCGGAAGCGAGCTGGGAAGTGAAGAACTTTTAAATGGAGCACTCGAAGCGTCAAAACGCTATCGTGATGTGCAAGTAGTCATGATCGGTCCCGGAAAAGTTGCAGATAGCGGGCTTGAGTGGATAGAGACGGCAGACGACGAAGTGGCGATGGCCCAAGGGATGGAAAAGGCCCTAAGGGAGGGTAGCGTAGAAGGAGCGGTAGCGTTGCATTATCCATTTCCGCTTGGTGTAACCACAGTTGGACGCGTTGTGACTCCGGCAAGGGGTAAACCCATGCTCCTTGCCTCTACCACTGGAACAAGTGCGACATCCCGAATAGAGGCCATGATAATGAACGCCCTTTACGGTATTGCCGTTGCCAAATCAATCGGAATCGAGGATCCCGCTTTGGGTATCCTTAATGTCGACGGAGCCCAGATGGTATACAGGAGTCTCAAAGAACTTAATGAGAAGGGGTATCCTGTACGTTTCGGCGAAAGCGTAAGAAAAGACGGAGGCGCAGTGTTGCGTGGAAATGATATCTTGTGCGGGGCCGTAGACGTTTGTGTTACCGATACCCTGACAGGCAACGTGCTGATGAAGTTCTTTTCGGCCTACTCCACAGGAGGAACCTATGAGTCGCTGGGTTGGGGTTATGGCCCTTCGGTGGGCAAAGACTGGGACCATGTGGTTTCCATCATTTCCAGGGCATCAGGGGCACCCGTAATCGCCAACGCGATCCGCTTCACTGCAGATGCCGTAAAAGGGAATGTATCTTCCAAGGTGGTGGATGAGGTCAAAAAGGCCGAAAGGGCCGGACTCGGTGAGGTTCTTTCTGCGAGCGCGCCATCGGTGAAACCAGCCGGAGAAGAAATCACACCACCACCTGCTGAACCCACGGACGAAGAGCTACACGGGGTGGATGTATTGTCAATCGAGGATGCCGTCAGGGTGCTATGGAAAAAGGGAATTTACGCCGAGTCTGCCATGGGCTGCACCGGCCCGGTGGTAAAAGTTTCATCAGGAAAACTTGCCGAAGCAGTCAAGGTGCTCAAGGAGAACAAATTTCTGTAAACCCCAAAATCGCGATGTTTTTTGTTATAATGAAGGGAATTGTAAATATTTAATGGGAGGTGGTGAAAAGCCCATAAACTGTGAGAGCGCTGACAGGGAAAAAACAGAGAAGCAGGGAAAAAGGAGGGATGTACTGACATGGAAACGTTGATGAGAATCAATGGAGTGGTAAACGGCATCGTGTGGGGACCCCCGATGCTGGCACTTTTGGTCGGTACCGGTATTTATCTAACCATCGTCCTCGGGTTTCCCCAAGTGCGGTATTTCGGTTTCATGTTCAAAGAAATTTTCGGTCAGTTGGGCAAAAAAGGCGAAGGTGAAGGTACGATTTCCGCCTTTGGAGCACTAGCCACAGCTTTGGCATCAACTATTGGATCTGGGAACATCGCCGGTGCGGCAACGGCGATTCACCTTGGTGGCCCAGGTGCCCTGTTCTGGATGTGGATAACCGCCATCTTCGGCATGGCGACGAAAATGACGGAGGTATCGCTGGCGGTCAAGTTCAGGGAAAAGGATGCCGAAGGAAACTGGCGGGGCGGGACCATGTACGTTATGGAAAAGGCCGTTGGGCAGAAATGGCTCGCCTGGCTTTTTGCCTTCTTCGCAACCTTCGCGGCTTTCGGGATCGGTAACGCCATACAGGCCAACTCAACTGCGGAAGCACTCAACCTGGGATTTGGAGTTCCACACTGGATTTCCGGTGTGGTAATGGCGATCTTGGTGGCCCTGGTCATCATTGGAGGACTAAAGCGCATATCAGACGTTACCACTTATCTCGTACCATTTATGGCCATCTTCTACGTGATAGGCGGAACCATTGTCATTTTCTTCCACATCGACCTTGTTCCCCAGGCGATTTCCAACGCAGTATATTATGCTTTCAATGATCCCATGGCGATGCCCGGAGCCATTGCGGGCTGGTCGATCAAGATGGCCCTGACCAAGGGTGTCGCCCGCGGTGTTTTCTCCAACGAAGCCGGCCTTGGCTCGGCTCCCATGGTTCACGCCACGGCAATAACAGATCATCCGGCAAGGCAGGGATGTTACGGACTGTTTGAAGTTTTCATGGACACCATAGTAATCTGTTCCATCACCTGCATCGGCATATTGACCACCGGGACGCTTGTCAACTATCCCGAGCTGACCGGTGCCCAGCTTACTCTTACGGCGTTCAGCAGCGTTTTGGGCCAGCTGGGAGTAATGATTCTGTCTCTGGGCCTTGCCATGTTTGCCTTCTCGACGATACTCGGTTGGTACTGGTACGGTGAGACGGGAGCTACCTATATCTTCGGCCTTAGGATATCTCCCATTTACAAAGGACTCTGGATTTTGGTAGTTGTAGTCGGAGCATGGGGTGGAGGCGGAGAGTTTTTGGCAAATATCTGGAACTTGTCCGACACGATGAATGGCCTCATGGCTGCTCCTAACCTCGTGGCTCTTCTCTGGCTCTCCAACGAGATGCGCAAGATTGTAAAAGACTTCGACGAGAAACGGGCAAAAGGCAGGATAAAGGCGGCAGGATAAGGTTGGTTTACCTGTAATTTGAAGCAGCGAAATGCCTTTGGGAGG